>JAYTTA010000477.1:0-14417 GCA_043745345.1 Acetobacteraceae bacterium
GTATAAACGGCGCGCTGTAATGAAAGCTTCATACGAGAGGCGTCGTCATATGTTGCTGAGCTAAGCGATCATGCTGAGAGATAGCGCTGTGTTTCTGTCTGCCAGCGGGATGGACAATCGGAACCGGCACCATATTGGCAGTGCTGCGACCGCTCACTGGGACCAAACACCTAGCGCTCCAGCCAGGGCCTCGACATAGAATGTCGAGTGTGAGCTGCCGCTGCGTGTGCCGAATGAAGCCACGATTAGCTTCTACAAACGAGACACTCGCTTGGTAACAACCATCATCAGGCAATGCAATGGTTTTATGACACAGTAATATCTAGATGCGATGGTTATCCAGCAGATCCGGCTTGAACGCCAGGCCGTGCCCAGGCCTTTCCGGCGCCGTGATCATGCCGTTCGCAATGGCCGGCGGATCGACCCACAGATCGTCCAGCAATCCCATGTGCTCGGCCCAGATGCCGTTCGGGATTGAGGCCATCACCTGCACGTTCAGTTCCGGGAACAGATGCGGCGCCAACTGCATACCCCAGGTATCGGCCAGCACGGCGATCTTCCGAAGTTCGGTCAGCCCGCCGCGCATCGGGTCGGGCTGCAGGATCGGCAAACGCGGGTTCTCGAAGAACGGCCGCAGGTCGTACCGGGTGAAGTGGGTTTCGCCGCCAACTACACGCATGTCGAGCGTCTCCGCGACGCGCAGATAACCGGAAAAGTCGTCGGCGACGACGGGTTCCTCCAGCCAGTAGATGTCGTGTTCCTCGAACTTGCGGCCCATCTGGATCGCGACGTCGGCGGTCCAGCCCATGTTGACGTCGACCATGATGTCGATGTCGGGGCCGAGCGCCTCGCGCATCCGGCGCACGTTGGCGAGATCGGTCTTCAGGTCGTGGACGTGGGCGACCTGCATCTTGATAGCGCGGAAGCCCTGGGCCACGAAGTGCCTGGCCTTCTCGATCATGCCGTCGCCGCCGAGCTGGCGGAAGCAGCCGCTGCCGTAGATCGGGATTTCCGACCGGTAGTGGCCCCACAGCCGGTGCAGCGGCATGGCAGCGGCTTTGCCGACGATGTCCCAAAGCGCGATGTCGATCGCCGACATCGCCAGCGTGATGATGCCGCCCCGCCCGGAGGTCATGGTGGCGCGCCAGATGTCGTGCCAGATCGCCTCGACCGCGGTGGCGTCGCGGCCCAGCACCATCGGCACAAGAGCCTCCTCGATGCACAGGCCGACGGTTCGCGTGACCGAGGCATTGAGCAGATGCAGGTAGCCCATGCCGGTGATGCCGGCGGCAGTTTCGATCTCGACCACGACCAGGTCGCGCATGCCCTTGAACGGGTGCACCGGCAGGTCGGGGGTGACAGCCCAGGGCACGCGCGCCAGCTTGACGCGGATGTCTCGGATCGTGGTGTCGGCCATTGGCTCGTCCTCCGTTCAGACCACCTTGTCGGTGATTTTCTGTGCCACCGGCACCGTTCCGCGGAAGGATGCGCGCTGTTCCAGCCGGTCGCTGAGTGCCGCGAGGTTCGGATGCCGATCGCGCCACGGGTATTCAGCGAAGCGTACGTTCAGGTAGCCGCAGACGGTGCCGATGGCGATGTCGGCAAGACCGAAATAGTCACCGACGACGAAGTCGCGGTCGCCAGCCCAGCCGGCCAGCGCCGCCATTCCGCCGTCGATCTTTCGACGTTGGCGCGCCATCCACTCGGCGCTGCGGTGTTCAGGCGCGCGGTTACGTTCCCAGAACAGTAGTACCATCGCGTCGCAGACGCCATCGCACACGACCTCGATCTTGCGCGCCTGCAGGCGGTCGTCGATGGCGGCCGGCAGCATCGGCGGATTGGGATGTTTCACCTCAAGCCATTCGAGGATGAAGCGCGATTCGTAGACGCTGCCGCCATCCTCGAGCAGCAGCACCGGCAGCTTTTCGAGCGGGTTGTACTGCGGCGTCCGCGTCGAGTGATCCCACGGCACCTCGGTCAGAAGCTCGAATAGGATGCCCTTCTCCGCCAGCGCGATGCGTACCTTTCGCGCATACGGGCTGGGCGTGGCGCTGATGAGCTGGAGCATGGGGTGGCCGGTCGGTCTAGTCTTCCACGGTCGCCTTGGCCGGCATGCCCTCGGTGATCATCTCGATCCGGCCGGTGATCTGACCGCCATCCTCGACCTGCAGGCGGCGGCAGCGCGCGGTGCCGAGCACACGACCGGTAGAGCGGATCAGCAGGCTGCCGCGCACCGTCAGAGTGCCATCGATGGTGCCAGCGATCTCTGCCTCCTCAACCTCGGCCTCACCCTTGAAAATGCCGCCCTGGGTGACAGAAAGCTCGGCGGCATGGATCATGCTGGCCTCGACGGTGCCTTCGACCACCAGGCGCTCGGCGTCCTGAACGGTACCCTGGACGCTGATGCCGCGGCCGACGATTAGGGTGCGCTTGTCGGCAGGGTCACGCATGGCGGGGCGTGCGGGCGGCACCATCGGGCGGGCGGCGGATTGCATGCCGCCGGCTTGCATTCCGCCGGGTTGCATTCCGGACGAGCTGCCGAGCGGGGCGGAGGTGGGGAGCGGCGGACGGGACATTGGATTTGTTTCTTTCGACGCGGCAGGACGGTACGGCGGCACGCCAAGGCCGGAATCGGCCCGAAGTGGCACGGGGATGGAAGCGCCGGTCGGTTCGATCGGCACGGCCTCATCTGGTTTGCGACGTTTGAACACGATGGATCCGGTTTCCACTGGTGAAGCAGGGTGGGTAACACGACAACGTGCCCGGGCCAACCGATACACGTGTCTGTCAGTTCACGGACTTGTGAGTGTTGCCCCAATCGTTCGGCCTGTTGCCTGGTCAAGGACGTGAACAAAGCTGGCAACACCCAGCACCGCGATCAGCAGGTTGAGCACCGGAATGAACGCCATCGCCGCCAGGACGCCGCCCTGCAGCAGCACCACCAAACGATGCCGGCGGTAAAGGCTTTCGGCCTCCACCCGCGGCATGCGCCGCATGGCGACGGCCACGAACAGGCCGCGCCCGATCGCATAGGCGTTGACCGCCCAGGCCAGGATCAGCCCGATGCCTGGCAGCAGCAGGGCCAAGACGAGCGCGACCAGGCTTAGGCCGAGGATCTTCAGCCCGACCGCGATGCCGTCCCAGACCTGGGCGGCCAACGGCGCGCCCGTGGCGTGGGGCAGGCCGGGATAGAAGCGCCGCTCGACAGCGGCTGCGATGCTGTCCAGGAACAGCGTGCCGATCACCGCGGCCACCGGCAGGAACAGGAAGAAGGTCAGCAACGCCGCCGCGATGCCGCCGAACGCTCCGGCGACCCAGGCCAGCCAGCCGTGCAGCGAGAGCGCCGCCTGGACTGCCCATACGGCGCCCAAGAATATCGCCGCGAAGCAGACAGCTGACCAGGCGAGACTTCGCAGCAGCACCCCCACGAAGACGCGGTCGTCGATCTGGGTAATTGCGCGCGACAACGGTTGCAGCAGGTAACGCATTGATCGCCCCGGGCTAGATGGTTGCCGGGCCGACCCGGCGATGTTAGGGCGGCGCCATATTCAGGAGCATTTCCCGTATGGCAACGCCTCGGTTCGACCTTCTAGGCATCGGCAACGCGATCGTCGATGTAGTTTCGCGCGCCGACGACGCGTTCCTCGCGCGCCAGCGCATGCGAAAGGGCGGCATGGTGCTTATCGACGCCGAGGCGGCCGCCTCGATCTATGCCGCCATGCCGCCCGGCATCGAGAGCAGCGGCGGCTCGGCGGCCAACACCTGCGCCGTGGCGGCCGCACTCGGCGCCCGCGTCGCCTATCTGGGACAGGTCGCCGACGATGAGTTGGGAGACGTGTTCCGCCACGACATCGTGGCCGCCGGCGTGCATTTCCCGTCCTCGCCGCTGCGTGACGGCCAGCCCACGGCACGCTGCCTGATCTTGGTGACGCCGGATGCGCAGCGCACCATGAACACCTTCCTCGGCGCCTGCGTGACGTTCGGACCCGATGACGTCGATGCCGAAACGGTCGAGGGTTCGGCCGTGACCTATCTGGAGGGCTACCTGTTCGACCCGCCGCCCGCCCAGGCCGCCTTCCGCCGCGCGGCAAAACTCGCCCACGCCGCCGGCCGGCAGGTGGCGCTGTCGCTGTCCGATCCGTTCTGCGTCGACCGCCACCGCGCCGCCTTCCGCGACTTGGTCGCCGGCGAGGTCGATATCCTGTTCGCCAACGAGGCCGAGATTTGCAGCCTGTATGAAACCAGCGACTTTGACGCCGCCGCCCAGTCCGCCCGCCGCGATGTCGGGCTGGCCGCGCTGACCCGCAGCGAGGCCGGGAGTGTGCTGCTGCGCGGCGCCGAAAGCATCGCCGTGCCGGCCGCACCGGCCACGGTAATCGACACCACCGGCGCCGGCGACGCCTACGCCGCCGGGTTTCTGGCGGCTTTGACCGCCGGGTGTTCGCTCGCGGTCTGTGGAGCACTGGGCAGCGACGCCGCCGCTGTGGTGATCGGCCAGTATGGCGCCCGGCCTTCGGGAGATCTCAGGGAGTTGGCCAGGAAGCATGGGCGCTAGCAGTATCAAACCGCTTCTAGGCCGCCAAAGCCTGGGTCAGGTCCGCGATCAAATCCGCCGCGTCCTCCAGCCCGACCGACAGCCGCACCACCTCCGACCCGGCGCCGGCGACCGAGCGCTGCTCATCGGTCAGCTGCCGGTGCGTGGTTGAGGCGGGGTGGATCACCAGCGACCGCGTGTCGCCGATATTGGCGAGGTGGGAGAACAGCTGCAGGTTCGACACCAGTTTTACCCCCGAGTCATATCCACCTTTCAGTCCGATGGTGAACACCGCCCCGGCACCCTTGGGCGAGTACTTCTTGGCCGCATCGAAAAACTTGTCGCCGGGCAGGCCGGGGTAGCTGACATAGGTCACCGCCGGATGCCTCTGCAGGAAGCCCGCGACTTCCAGCGCGTTGTCGCAGTGGCGCTGCATGCGCAGCGGCAGCGTCTCGATCCCGGTCAGGATCATGAACGCGTTGAACGGCGACAGGGCAGGGCCGAGGTCACGCAGGCCTAGCACGCGGCAGGCGATGGCGAAGCCGAAATTGCCGAATGTTTCGGCCAGCACCATGCCGCCATATTCCGGGCGCGGCTGCGACAGCATCGGGTAGCGGCCGGACGTCATCCAGTCGAATTTGCCGCCATCGACGATGATGCCGCCGATTGAGTTGCCATGGCCGCCAAGGAATTTCGTCAGCGAATGCACGACGATGTCGGCGCCGTGCTCGAACGGGCGGATCAGATACGGCGAGGCCATTGTGTTATCGACGATCAACGGTACGCCGGCGTCCTTCGCCACCGCCGCGATCCCGGCGATATCCATGATGACGCCGCCGGGGTTGGCGATGCTCTCGATAAAGATCGCCTTTGTTCTCCCCGTGATCGCACGGCGAAAGCTCTCGGGAGAATCATCGTCGGCCCACTTCACGTGCCAGTCGAAATTCTTGTATGCATGGTTGAACTGGTTGATCGACCCGCCGTAGAGCTTGCGGGAAGAAACAAATTCATCGCCCGGCTGCATCAGCGTGTGCATGACCAGGAACTCGGCGGCGTGGCCCGAGGCAACCGCCAGCGCCGCCGTGCCGCCCTCAAGAGCGGCGACGCGCGCCTCCAGCACCGCATTGGTCGGGTTGCCGATGCGGGTATAGATGTTGCCGAACGCCTGCAGCCCGAACAGGGAGGCCGCGTGGTCGACGTCGTCGAACACGAACGAGGTGGTCTGGTAGATCGGCGTGGCGCGCGCGCCGGTCGCGGGATCGGGCGAGGCGCCAGCATGGATGGACAGTGTGTTGAAGCCGTAGGTCGGGTTTTCGGCCATTTTATCTTCTCCGTTACGCAGCGCGGTGAACGCTGACATCTAAAGCCGGCTTCTGGTTGATGGTCTGGAACACGACGCAGTAGCGTTCCGTGAGTTTCAGCAACGTCGCGATCTTCTCGTCCGTCGCATCAGCGTCAATATCGAAGCGCAGCCGAATGGCGGAAAAACCGACCGGCGCGCCCTTGTCTACACCCAATGTGCCACGGAAATCGAGGTCGCCCTCGGCGGTGACGCGGCCATGGCGCAGCGGGATCTCCAGTGCCGTCGCCACCGCCTTCAGGGTGACCCCGGCGCAGGCGACCAGCGCCTCCAGCAGCATGTCGCCCGAGCACAGTTCCATCCCGGATCCGCCCGAGGCCGGGTGCAGCCCAGCCACGGCCAGCGCGCGGCCGGTCTCGACCTTGCAGGCGATGGAGGCGTCGTCGATCTCGCCGGTGGCGCGCAGGGTGACGACGGCGGCGGCCGGCTCGGCGCGGTACTGTTCCTTGAGCGGCGCCTGGGTGGCGCGGAGCGTGGCTGCGTCCATGGCAGAAAATCCTTGTCCTGTTACCACCACAGCGCCGAGCCTTCGGCTGCCAGCTTGGGGGCGGTTGGGTTGTGTTCGGAAAGCGACCGGTCGATCGACTGCATAACACGGCGCTTGGCCGCGTCGAACAGGGGGGAAAGCCTGTCGCGCGGCCGGGACAGCCGGATAGTGACGGTCTCGGCGATCCGACCCGGCCGCGGCTTCATCACGATCACCCGGTCGGCCAGCATCACCGCCTCCTCGACGTCGTGCGTCACCATGACGACGGTCGGCCGCAGCTCACGCCACAGGCCGAGCAGCAGATCGTGCAAGGTGGCGCGGGTGAACGGGTCGAGCGCGGAAAACGGCTCGTCGAGCAGCAGGATGCCGGGATGGCCGATCAGCGCTCGAGCGATGGCGACGCGCTGTTGCTGTCCGCCGGATAGGTTTTTTGGTAATTGCGGGCCGAAACCGGCTAGGCCGATGCGGTCGAGCAGGCCTGTCGCGCGACCGCGCCGGTCCGATGGGGACAGATCCTGGCCGCCGAACTCAATATTATCGAAAACCGTCAGCCATGGCAGCAGCCGCGGCTCCTGGAACACCGCGCTGATCGCCCGGTGGGTGCCGCGCGTCGGCTCGCCGTCAACCAGGACCTGGCCGCCCGTTGCGCGGTCCAGCCCGGCGATCAGCCGCAGTAGCGTGGTCTTGCCGCAGCCCGAAGTGCCGACGACGGACACAATTTCGCCGGGGTCGGCTTCCAGCGAAACGTCGAGCAGTGCCTGGGTGCCGTTGGCGTAGTCCTTCGTCACCCGCGAGATCGTCAGGTGCTTGCCCGTCAGCCCGGTCACAGCCGCGTTCTCGCGGTGTCCTGCCAGGCGAGGATCGGCCGGGCGACGGCGACCAGCAGGCTATCGCAAAGTTTTCCAAGGATCGCGAAGGTGATCATGGCGACGAGTATACTGTCGGCGCGGCCCATCTGCTCGCCGTCCAGCAGCAGGTAGCCGAGCCCTTCCGAGGCGCCGAGCAGCTCGGCCGCCAGCACGAACATGAAGCCGAGCCCGAGCCCGGTGCGCAGCGCCGCCACCCAGCTCGGCAGGATCGCCGGCAGGGTGATCCGCCACACCAGTCTTACCGGCGACAGGCCAAACACGCGTCCCACCTCAATCAGCTTGCGGTCCACACCCAAGATCGCGCTGAGCACACCGAGATAGACCGGGAAGAACACGCCGAGCGACACCAGCGCCAGCTTCGACGTTTCGAAGATGCCGAGCCAAAGGATGAACAGCGGCACCCAGGCGATCGAGGGGATGGCGCGGATCGCCTGGATCGTCGGATCGAGCAGCCGGCGCATCCAGGCGCTGGCACCGGTCAGCGTGCCGAGCGCGGTGCCGGCCAGCGCGCCGAACAGGAAGCCGAAGGCGACACGCGTCATGGTGGCCGCGATATGGCCCTGCAGCTCGCCCGTGCGGATCAGGCCCCAGGCGGTGGCGGCCAGCCGCGACGGCGGCGGCATCAGCCGGCCGGAGGCGAGGCCGAGCCGGACCGCGGCCTCCCACGCCAGCCCGGTCAGCACCGGCAGGATCAGCGCGACCATCCAGTCCGCCGAAAGGCGACGCCGTGCAACCGGGGTGGCTTCGGTCAGCAGGTTGGCCGGCGCCAGGTCGATCGGTGCCTCCGCATTCATGCACGGACCCGAGTCATGCACGGACTTTGGCGAAGTAGGACGGATCGATCATCGTCTTGGCGACCGTTGCGACATCGGCGCCGGCATCCAGCACGCCGGCAGCCTGCAACGCCCGGCCAGCTTCGATAATTGTGACCGCCTGCGCGTCGCCGATGCGGCCGCTGGACAGATCGGTGCGCTCAAGCTGGCGCGCGATTACCGGGTCGGGCAGCTTCATCGCGGCCACCAACATGGCGCGCAGCTCCTGCGGGTGGGCCACCGCCCAGGCGCGGGCACGGTCATACACGGTCAGCACCCGAACCACGATCTCCGGGTTCTCGGCGGCGAACGCCTCGCGCACATTGAGCACGCCCCATGTGTTTGCCTCCGGCTTCCGGTAGAACAGCCGTGCGCCGCTCTCGATCTCGGCCGCCGCCATCATCGGGTCGAGCCCGGCCCAGGCGGACACATCGCCACGTTCCAGCGCCGTGCGGCCGTCGGCGTGCTGCAGCAGGACAAGCTTTATGTCTTTCTCGCCAAGCCCGGCGCCGGCCAGCGCGCGGACCAGGAAGATGTGCGGATCGGTGCCGCGCGTCACCGCCACGCGCTGGCCCCTGAGGTCGGCTATGGACTGGATCGGGCTGCCGGCCTGCGTCACCAGCGCGGTCCATTCCGGGCGCGAGAAGACGAAGACCGACTTGATCGGGTTGCCGTTGACCCTCGCGATCAGCGCCGCCGCCCCAGCGGACGAGCCGAAATCGATCGAGCCCGCGTTGAGGAACTCCAGCGCCTTATTCGATCCCGCCGACTGCACCCAGCGCACGGCAATGCTTTCGCGCGAGAATTCGGCCTCCAACAGTCCCTGCTGCTTCAGTACCAGACTGACCGGGTTGTAGGTCGCCCAGTCGACCCGCAGCTCGGTCGGTGGTGCCGCGCGGGCGATCGCGGGAAGCAGGGCGGCGGCAACAACGGCTCGGCGGGTGATCACGGGCGACATCCTTGTTCGGGCTGGCGTAGAGAGGAAGGTTAACGGAAAAATGCAATAGCAATAGGAAGGCCCGGGCTCTGCCCTGGACCCGTAAAAGGCGGAGCCCGTAAAATCCATCCCTTAAGTGCGATCGTCTCGTCGCTGTCTCAAAACATTTCTTTCGATTCTTAATCCCACGGGTAGAGCCTGTCGTGCTCACAAACAGCCTATCATATCGTCACTCAATATAACGGAGCAAGCACTTGTAAGGTGGGTAAGCTCTTGCGTAACAAACCATCCAAATTCATTCCCATTCTCAACCATCCAAAAATCTTCTAACCAAACTCAAGCCGACCCGACGGCCAAAACAACGGCTTGTCGAATCCCGACCAGAACGCCATTTCTTATCAACCCATGGCCCACTTTGCCTTCATCGCACCGCCCTTTTCCGGCCACCTGAACCCGATGCAGGTCCTGGCCCGGACTCTGGTCGCGCGCGGCCACCGCGCGACCTTCGTCCAGCAGGCCGATGCCGAGTCCCTGCTTTACCCCGCATCGGCGGAAATCAACTTCCTGCCGGTGGGACAGAAAACTCACCCGCCCGGCGACCTCGCCCGGACCGTCGGCCATATCAACGCCCTGAACGGACTTTTCGGCATGGGTGCCGTGTTGCGCGACGTCGCGCGCCGCACCGACATGCTGTGCCGCGAGGCGCCCGAGAAACTTCGCGCTATCGGCATCGATGCCATCGTCGCCGACCAGACCGAGGCCGCCGGCGGCCTGATCGCGCGCCACCTTGACCTGCCCTGCGTCTCGGTCGCGAATGCGCTGCCGATCAATGCTGAGCCTGGCATCCCGCCGCCCTTCACCACCTGGCGGTTCGATCCCTCGTCTGCTGGCCGGCGGCGCAACATCGGCGGCTACCGCGTCGCCGACTGGTTGAGTTTTTCCATTCGCCGCACGATCTCGACGCATGCGGCGGCCTGGAAGCTGGGGCGGCTGCGCACGCTGGAGGACTGCTTGTCGCCGCAGGCGCAAATCAGTCAGATGGTTTCCCAGCTGGATTTCCCGCGTGAGGAGTCGCCGTCCGGGTTTCACTATGTCGGGCCATTGCGCGAGCCCGATGCCACCCGCGAGCTACCACCCAGGGGAGACAATCGAAAATTTGTCCTCGTGACCTTCGGTACCCTCCAGGGTAACCGGGAAAGGCTGTTCCGTGCAGTGGCGCTTGCGTGCCGGAAACTCGGGCTCGGCTGCGTCATCGCCCATGGCGGCCGGCTGAGCGCGGCCGACGCTGCTTCCCTCGCGACAATCGCCACGGTGCGCGACTTCGTGCCGCAGCGCGAAATACTGCGCCGTGCGGCCGCGGCCGTGACCCATGCCGGCATGAACACCGTGCTCGACGCGATGTCGTTCGGCGTGCCGGTGCTCTGCATCCCGCTGGCCTTCGAGCAGGCGGCGATCGCGGCCCGGGTGGAACACGCCGGCGCCGGCGTGGTGCTGAGGCCACACGCCGTGAATGCCGCAAGCGTCGCCGCCGCACTGCACCGCATGCTGGACACCGATGCCTGCCGGAGCCGCGCGCTGATCCTGCGCCGGGCGATCGCGGCCTCCGGCGGCGCGCCGGCAGCGGCCGACATTGTGGAACACGTGCTGGAGCAGCATCCGACCAATCTGCAGTTTGGTCGGATAAAGTTGCTCGTTAAAACAGAGAGCTAGGGACTTTTTTGATTTTCGTAGATCGGAAGAGGCCCTAGGCAATGCGGCCTTGGCACATGCATAGTCGGTGTCGAAACCCGGGACCGCTCGATGCTTGACCTCATCCTCGCCGGCGGCGGCCTCGCCAACGGGCTGCTTGCCTACCGCATCCGCACACAGCGCCCCGACCTCCGGCTGCTGATGATCGAGCAGGCGGAAAAGCTCGGCGGCGCCCACACCTGGTCGTTTCACGGCACCGATATCACACACGATCAGAACCGGTGGATCACGCCATTCGTGGCGCATGACTGGCCGCATTACGAAGTCGCCTTCCCGGGCCATCGCCGTCGCGTCGGTCTCGCCTACCGCAGCGTTTCGGCGGCAAGCTTTGCCGATGTCGTCACCCGGACGCTTGGCGACGACCTGCGTCTCGGCACGACGTTGGCAGGGGTCGGCCCGCGCCAGGTCACGCTGGCCGACGGGGAGATAATCCAGGCCCGCGCGGTGATCGACGGCCGCGGCTTCCGCGCCAGTCGGCACATGGTCAACCGCTACCAGAAGTTCGTCGGGCTCGAGGTCCGGCTGCAGGCGCCGCATGGCCTGACCGGACCGATCCTGATGGATGCCACCGTGACGCAGGCCGACGGCTACCGGTTCGTCTACGTGCTGCCGTTTGCCCGGGATGAGATGCTGATCGAGGACACCTACTACTCCGACCGGCCGGGGCTCGACATTGCGGCGCTGACCCGCAACATCGAGGCCTACGCGGCAGCCCAGGGCTGGCGCATTGCCGAGATCCTGCGGCGCGAAACCGGCGTGCTGCCGATCACCCTGTCGGGCGACATCTCCGCCTTCTGGAACGAGGCGACGCCCGGCCTGCCGTCGGTCGGGCTGCGCGCCGGGCTGTTCCACCCGACCACCGGCTTCTCACTGCCCGATGCGGTCCGGCTCGCCGACCGGATCTGCGCCATTCCCGACCTCGAGGTCGGCGCCATCAACCGCGTCATCCGGGCAATGAGCACGGCGCGGTGGAACGGCGACGCGTTCTGCCGTTTGCTCAACCGCATGCTGTTCCTGGCTGGCCCGGCGGAGAACCGGTTCGTCATCATGCGGCGGTTCTACCAGCTGTCAGAGGGGCTGATCGGACGGTTCTACGCCGGCGACCTGACGCGTTTCGACAAGTTCCGGCTGCTGACCGGCAAGCCCCCCGTATCGATCCCGCGCGCCATCCAGGCGATGCTGTCCAGTGGCCGGCAGGCCGCCTGATGAACGGCCAGCCAACCGAGGTGCGCGAGCAGGCCGGCCGCGCCATCGCGGTCGGCTCGAAAAGCTTTGCCGCCGCCGCCCGGCTGCTCGGCCCGGAAAGCCGCGACGGCGCCATCTTGCTTTATGCCTGGTGCCGCCACTGCGACGACGTGATCGACGGTCAGGTGCTCGGCCACGCCGATCTGGCCGGCGCAGCTGTCGATCCCAGGAACGCGCTGGCCAGGCTGGAGCGCGCGACCCTGGCGGTACTCGACGGCGCCGACCCGGCCGACCCGGCCTTTGCCGCCCTGGCCCTCGCCGTCCGCCGGCACGACATTCCCAGGCGTCACCCGCTCGACCTGCTCGAAGGCTTCCGCATGGACGTCGAGGGCAGGCGCTACGAGACCATCGAGGACACGCTGGAATACTGCTACCACGTCGCCGGCGTGGTTGGCGTGATGATGGCCTATGTGCTCGGCGTACGCGACGCCGCAACGGTGGACCGCGCCTGCGATCTCGGCCTTGCCTTCCAGCTCACCAACATCTCTCGTGATGTGGTGGCCGACGCCGCAGTCGGGCGGGTCTATCTGCCGGAGACCTGGCTGGTCGCCGAAGGTTTGTCTGCTGACAGGTTGCGGGGTGGTCAGCGGCCCGACGACGATGTCGCGTTAGCCCGGGTGGTCGGCCGGTTGCTGGCGGTCGCCGCACCCTACTATACCTCGGCCGGGGCAGGGATCGCCGCGCTGTCGCCGCGCTCAGCCTGGGCGATCGCCACTGCGCGCGCGGTCTATCAGGATATCGGCACTAAAATTCTCGCCCGCGGCCCGCGCGCCTGGGACCGGCGCGTATCGACCTCCGGCTCACGCAAGCTGGTGCTTATCCTGGCCGGTGCGCTTGCAGCACTACGTCGAAGTGGACAGGCAAATGTGTCGCGACAGGGGCTGTGGAACCGGCCGGTTTGATCGCACGGGCGCCCGGCAGGCGCCACCAGGGCAAGGCCGGATGGGCATGGTGCTCGTGGTGGTAGCCAAAGTGAAAACAGGTCGCAAGCGACATCAGATAGGAAAAATCGCTGCTGCGGGCGCGATGGCGGTCGGCGAACGGCGTCTCGTCCTCGCGATGCGGCAGGTAGGTGCCGAAATAGAACAGTTGCACCGCCGACAGCATCGCCGGCAGGGCCCAGAATGTCAGGGTGTTGGCGAGCGCGGCGCCAAGCACATACTGATATACAGAAGACCACGCCGTGAGCAGCAGAAGCTCGCGCCAGCCAAGGTATTCGCGCAAAAACTTCAGCAGCCACGGCGCGAATGACGCCGGGTGGTCGGCATCGAAGTCAGGATCGCCCTCGGTTCCGGAATGGACATGGTGCCGTAGATGCTTGGGCAGCAGCCGGTCGAACGAGAACCCGGCATAGAGCATCAGGCACAGCCGGCCCAGGTTGCGGTTGACCCGCGGCCGTCCCGGCGTCAGGGAGCCATGCATGCAGTCATGGGCGACGATGAATAGCCCGACGTTCAGCCAGCACAGCAGCAGCACGAGGAACGGCGCGCCCATCCAGCCAGCTGATAACGGGTAGAAGAACACCGTGCCGACATGGACCACCAGCCATGCGGCGACGAGCAGGGCGGCCAACAGGATACCGACCCGTCCCTGATGCTTCTGGCGGGCTTTTCGATCAGGAAAATCAATCAACCGCGAATTGCCTTGCGGCGCTGGCGCAGTTGCTGGCGAAGCCGCTGGACCGGCGGCGCATAGAGAAAACCGAAAGACACGGCGCCATCCTTTTCCTTGACCGCGTGGTGCAGGTGGTGTGCCTGCACCAGCCGATCTAGATAGCCCTGCCGATGTAGTGCGGGAAGCGGCCACCGCCGGTGCACCATCCCATCATGTAGGATAAAGTACAGCACGCCATACAACGTCATGCCCAGCCCTATCGGGTATAGTGGCCAGGCCAGCCATGGCCCGGCCACGATCAGCAGCATGGTGAAGACGCCGAACACCACGGCATAGAGGTCGTTCCGTTCGAACAGGCCATGCCGGGGACTGTGATGCGACTGGTGCCAGCCCCAGCCCCAGCCGTGCATGATGAAACGGTGGACGGCCCAGGCTACGGCCTCCATCAGCGCCGTCGTGGCAAGCACGATGGCGATTTCGATTAGACCAAATGGCATCAGCCGACGCTCAATGTGTCGTACGACACCTGGGTGAAGGTCGCTGCCATCAGCCGGCGCAGAGGCCCGCCGCCCCCGCCCAGCGGATGCAGGCTTTGCAGTGCGTCATCGACATACTGGCTCAGCCGTTGCCGGGCGGCGTCGCGGCCCAGAAGCGCGACCAGGGTCGGCTTGCCCTTGTCCTTGCCGAAATCCTTGCCGGTCAGCGCGGAGGGCAGCAGCCCGTCGAACAGGTCGTCCCGCAGCTGGAACGCCAGCCCCAGATTACCCGCGAAACCGCGCAAAGCCTCGCGTTGCACCTCAGTCGCCGCGG
>JAYTTA010000478.1:0-3821 GCA_043745345.1 Acetobacteraceae bacterium
TTGTGGAAGGCAACGATCACGTCGTTGCCATGGTGCAGCCGAAACAGGCCGTTCTCGATCTGGGTGGCGGCCATGCCGACCAGCGCCTGGGTGTGCGGCTGGCGCGATCCGCAATGCGACGAGGCATCAAGCACGCCGACAACCCGGCCATCGGGACCGAGGATCGGCGCCGCCGTGCAGGTCAGGGTGCCGTGGCGGGCGAAGAAATGCTCGCCGCCGTGTACCGTCAACGACTGGCCGGTCTGCGCCACCGTGCCGAGCGCGTTGGTACCACAGTGCTGCTCGGTCCAGGTTGTTCCGGGGCGGATGCTCGCTGTTTTGGCCGCCGCGTGGAAACTCGGGTCGGCGATGGTGTCGAGCAGGACGCCGTTAGAGTCGGCGAAGGCGATCAGGAAGTTGGATCCGGCGATCTGGCGATACAGCGCCCGCATCTCGACCAGCGCCAACGTTCGCGCAAGGGCGGCGTGCTCGCGGCACATGGCGAGGGCGGCCGCATCGATCTGTTGCAGCGGCATCGGCCGGTGCGGGTCGAGCCCTGCCTGAAGGCAGCGCGTCCAGCTGGCGGAGATCGCGGGCGGCAGCAGGTCAACCTGAGCTATGCCTGTACGTTCCAGCAGGTTTCTGGCGCGGTTCAAATTCTGGTCGACCGTGTTCGGCATCAGATGTCCCCCGGTCCGTCACGCGGGCGCGTCGAGGCGCCTCGAATTACCGTAAAGCTAAAACGAGACCGATCCATTCTCCAACCCCGGATACCGCAATTTATGGTGTGACGAACGGACTGTTCCGTTTCGGAACAACGGATCGTTCCGTCGTTGTTGCGAAACGGAACAGGGTCCCGCCGGCGTATTGGGGATAACTGGCGGATTTCCAACACTTTCCCGCTTGGCACGGCCGTTGCAGCTCCATCGGCAACGGCCAGACGAGAACGATGGCTGAGGAGGATCCCGCAATGAAGGCCGCCGTACTCGACAGGTATGACGAAGCGCTGACCGCCGAACATTTGGTTCATTATCGGGATGTGCCGGATCCCAAGATCGAAAATGCTGGCGACATCATCGTGCGCATAGGCGGCGCCGGGGTGTGCCGCACCGACCTGCACATCGTCGAGGGTATCTGGCGCGGCAAGGTCGAGGTCAACCTGCCCTACATCATGGGCCACGAGAACGCGGGCTGGGTCGAGGCGATCGGCCGCGGCGTCGAAAGCGTCAAGGTCGGCGACGCGGTGATCTGCCATCCGCTGGTCACCAGCGGCCACTGCCTGGCCTGCCGGCGCGGCGACGACATGCACGCCGACGGCAGCGTCTTCCCCGGCATCAACGCCAACGGCGGCTACGCCGAATACCTGCTGACCGGCGAGCGGGCGCTGATCAAGCTGCCCAAGTCCCTAGCCCCCAAGGATGTGGCGCCCTACACCGATGCCGGGCTGACCGCCTACCGTGCGGCCAAGAAGGCTTCCCGACATCTGCTGCCGGGCCAGTACGCCGTGGTCATCGGTGCTGGCGGCCTGGGCCATATCGGCATCCAGGTGCTTGCCGCGCTGTGCGCGGCCGAAATCATCGTCATCGACCGGTCCGACACCGCGCTGGCGTTGGCCGAGGAATGCGGCGCCCACCATTTGGTCAAAGGCGACGGCACCGAGATGGCCGCGGTCATGGAGCTGACCAAAGGCAACGGCGCCGAGGCTGTGATCGACTTCGTCGGCGAGGGCGACGCGGTGGCCATGGGCCTGGCGATGACCCGCAACGGCGGTTCCTATTATGTCGTCGGCTATGGCGGACGGATAGAACTGCCGACTATCGACATGGTGACATCCGAGAAAACAATCGTCGGCAACCTGGTCGGCACCTACCCGGAGTTGGTCGAGCTGATGGCGTTGGCCGATCGCGGACTAGTCAATCTAGCAACCCGGGAATATCGGTTAGCGGACGCCAACCAAGCGCTCAAGGACCTGCACCACGGGAAGATCAAGGGCCGGGCGGTGCTGATCCCATGAGCGAGGCTGCCGTGAGTAACAGTGTTACCGGCGATCTGGCGATGATGGACCGCCGCGTGCCAGACCGGCGCGTGCCAGTGACGGTTCTCACCGGCTTTCTCGGCGCCGGCAAGACGACCTTGCTCAACCGCATCCTGTCGCAGGCGCACGGCAAGCGCTACGCGGTGATCGTCAATGAGTATGGCGAACTGGGCATCGACGGCGGGCTGGTGGTCGGCGCCGACGAGGAGATTTTCGAGCTCAACAACGGCTGCGTCTGCTGCAAGGTCCGCGGCGACCTGGTGCGGGTGCTGGCCGGGCTGGTCAAGCGCCCAGGCCGGTTCGACGGCTTCCTGATCGAGACATCCGGGCTCGCCGACCCGGCGCCGGTTGCGCAGACCTTCTTCGCCGACGACGTCATCCGCCGGCACACCAGGCTCGATAGCATCGTCTGCGTCGCCGACGCGCGCCACTTTCGCACCAGCCTCGCCGAGAGCCGGGAGGCGGCGGAGCAGGTGGCGTTAGCTGACACGATCTTGCTCAACAAGACCGACCTGGTCGATGTCGCGGAGCTGGCCGTGGTGACCGGCGCGATCCGCCACGCCAATCCGTCGGCGCGGCTGCTTACCGCTACACGCGCTGATGTGACGCTCGACGCGATCATGGACCGTGGCGCCTTTGATCTGGGACGGCTCGATCTTACCGCGGCCGACGAGCATCATAATCACCACGCGCCGCATGGTGAGGTGGTGGACTGCGTCTCGATCGAGCTTTCCCGCCCGTTGGAGCGCAGCCGGTTCATGCCCTGGCTGCAGCGGCTCGTGGTCGAGCAGGGTCAGAACCTGCTTCGCGCCAAAGGCATTGTCGATGTCGCCGGATCGGACCGGCGGCTGGTATTCCACGGCGTCCACATGATGATGGACACCGAACTGACCCGGCCCTGGGCTGACGGCGAGGTTCGAAACAGCCGGCTGGTGTTTATCGGCCGCCACCTTGACCGCGATGAGATGATTTCCGGATTGCGCCATTGCGAGGCGGACCGATGAGCCTGCCCCCCGCCGCACCGGCGCCGCCACTGCTCGACGTGCTGGGCGCGCGCTGGATGCTCGATGCGCCGGTGGTCGGCGTTGCCTGGGACGGTGACCTCGCCGGCTTTGGGCTTGGCGATGGCTCGCTGGCGATGGCCCGCGCCGAATGGCAGGGCGCGCCAAAACTCGAACCCTGCGAGGGCGGCACGAAACTCACTCCCGCTGAAGCACCATCGCCGCCGGTATCGCGCCAGCGCGTTCATCAGGGCGCCTGTTTGGACATCGCGGCGTTACCCGAAGGCGGTTTTCTCACGGGCGGCGACGATGGTGGCCTGGTCCGCACCACCGAGGACGGGCGAACCACCCGCCTCGAGAACTATCCTGGGAAATGGGTCGATCTGGTCGCCGCCGGCGCGGCCGGTTGGAACGCCGCGGCAATCGGCCGCCTCGTGCATATCAACGGCCGGACGCGCCAGACGATCGAACTGCCCGCCTCGGTCACTGCGCTGGCTTTTGATGCTGCCGGCACCCGCCTCGCCATGGCGCACTACCGCGGGGTTACCCTGTGGGCGTCGGACACGCCAACGACGATGCTTCATACCCAAGGTTGCCCGTTGTCGATCGTCTGGAGCCCGGACGGCACCTATCTAATATGTGGCCTGCGCGAGAATGCGCTGCACGGCTGGCGGCTGTCAGACGGCGGCGACATCGAGATGGGCGGCTACCCCGGGCAGCCGCGCTCGCTGGCCTTCTCCGGCGACGGTCGGTTCCTCGCTAGCAGCGGTGGCCCGAGCGTGGTGTGCTGGCACTTCGATCCACCC
>JAYTTA010000479.1:0-14383 GCA_043745345.1 Acetobacteraceae bacterium
GCGGTCCCGGGCGCTCCCGGGCGGGGTTTGGGGCGGAGCAGGCGAAGGTTCCAACTGGCCGCCTTCGGCTAGCTGGAAGGCCTGCGGAGGGAGGGCCCCGTGCTTCTGCTCAAGGCCGGCATTGGGGTAGGATGGCGCGACCGCGACTCGTGCCGAGGAGAAATCGATGAGCCTTACCGACGCCCAGCTGGCCGAGATCGAGGCCAATCGTGGGCAGCGTTCCGAGACGGCGCGGCCGACCGTGCCGGCGCTGGAAAAGATGTTGTTTTCGGCGATTCCGGTGCTCGATCACGGGTTCGTGCGGGTGATCGACTACATGGGCGACGATGCGGCGATCGTGCAGGCGGCGCGGGTGTCGTATGGGCGCGGCACGCGGCGGGTGTCGGAGGATGCCGGGCTGATCCGCTATCTGATGCGCCATCGCCACTCAACGCCGTTCGAGATGTGCGAGATCAAATACCATGTGAAGCTGCCAATCTTCGTGGCGCGGCAGTGGATCCGGCATCGCACCGCCAACGTCAACGAGTACTCGGCGCGATACTCCATTCTCGATCGGGAGTTCTATATCCCGGCGCCGGAGAATCTGGCGGCGCAGTCCTCGGTCAACCGGCAGGGGCGGGGCGAGGTGCTGGGCGGGGAGCAGGCGGCGCGGGTACTCGACATGCTGCGAGAGGACGCGACGCGGACCTATGATCACTATGTCGAGATGCTGGACGAGGCCGAGGACGGCAAACCGCGCGATCCGGAGCATCCCGGGCTGGCGCGGGAGTTGGCGCGGATGAACCTGACGCTCAACACCTACACGCAGTGGTACTGGAAGGCCGACCTGCATAACCTGCTCGGTTTCCTGTCTCTCCGTGCCGATGCTCATGCCCAGTACGAGATCCGGGTCTATGCCGACGCGATGGCGGACACCGTGGCAGCGTGGGTGCCGCAGACGTATCAGGCGTTTCAGGATTACAGGCTTGGCGCGGTGACGCTGTCGGCGCAGATGCTGGACGTGGTGAAGCGGATGATGGCGGGGGATGCGCCGGAGCAGAAGGCAAGCGGGCTTTCAAAGCGCGAGTGGGACGAGCTGATGGCGGCGCTCGGGCGGACCACCTGAGCGTGGGATGATCACTGTATTCGGCTCGATTAATCTTGATCTAATTTTTCCGCTGGCCTCAATCCCGGTTTCCGGCGAGACGCTGCTGACGGCGGCGGCGTTGCTTATGCCGGGCGGCAAGGGCGCCAACCAGGCGGTGGCGGCGGCGCGCGATGGCGGTTTGGTCGCAATGGCCGGCGCGGTTGGGCGCGATGCGTTGGCCGAACCCGCTTTGGCGCTGATGCGCGAGGCCGGCGTCGATCTTTCTCGGGTGCGGCAGACCGAGGTTGCCACCGGGGTTGCCGCGATCTTGGTCGACCGCGGCGGCGACAACGCGATCGCGGTCGGCTCCGGCGCCAATCTTCTGGCGCGCGCGGCGGACGTCGAGGATGCGCGGCTTGGGCCGGGCAGCACGCTGGTCGTGCAGATGGAGGTCGATGCCGGCGAGACGGCGGCGCTGATCCGGCGGGCGCGGCGGGCGGGCGGGCGCGTCATTCTCAACCTGGCGCCGGCGGGCCCGATCGATGTGGATGTGTTCGGGTGCCTCGACTGGCTGGTGGTGAACGAGGCCGAGGCCTTTTACCTCGCATCGCGCCATGGCACCGGCGCCGATGCCGGTTCGTTGCGGCTATGCCTCGGTGTCAACGTCATCCGCACCCGCGGCGGCAACGGGGTGGAGGTCGCGACCGAGATGGAAACCATCCGGCTTGCCGCGCATCCGGTGACGGTCGTGGACACCACCGGCGCGGGCGACGGCTTCGTCGGCGTTCTGGCCGCCGGGCTTGACCGTGGCGCCGTGTTTCAGGATGCGGTCCGGCGTGCCTGCGTGGCGGCGGCGATCTGCTGCACACGCGGTGGCAGCCAGGTCAGCCTGCCGTGGGCAGCCGAGACCAACCATAGCCTGTGACTCAGCTGATCACGATGCGCGGGCCGGTGTTTCGGACCTGCTGCTTGCCGGAGACCTTTCCCCATACCGCTTTCGCGATCGTGTCGAAGGCGCGCGCCGCCTCGCTGTCAGGGGATTTGGCGACAATCGGCTGGCCGTCATCCGAGGCGGTGCGGATGTCGAGCAGCAGCGGGATTTCGCCCAGGAAGTCGGCGCCGATCCTGTGCGCCTCGGCTTTTGCGCCGCCGTGACCGAAGATGTCGGTCTGGTGGCCGCAGTTCGGGCACTGGAAGAAGCTCATGTTCTCGACGATGCCGAGTACCGGCACATTGGTCTTCTCGAACATCTTGACGCCGCGGCGGGCATCCAGAAGGGCGATGTCCTGCGGGGTCGAGACGATCACGGCGCCGGACAGGGACACGCGCTGGGCGATGGTGAGTTGGGCGTCGCCGGTACCGGGCGGCATGTCGATGACCAGGATGTCGAGCCTGCCCCAGGTAACCTGGCCGAGCATCTGCTCAAGCGCGCCCATCACCATCGGGCCGCGCCAGATCATCGGTGCCTCCTCCTCGACCAGGAAGCCGATCGACATCGCCTTCAGGCCCCAGGCGTCGAGCGGCTGCATCTGGTCGCCGCGGACTTCCGGGCGCCGGTTGAGGCCGAGCATGCGCGGCAGACTAGGGCCGTAAATGTCGGCGTCGAGCAGGCCAACGCGAAGCCCCTGGCGGGCCATCGAGACGGCGAGGTTGACCGCGACGGTGGACTTGCCGACGCCGCCCTTGCCCGAGGCCACAGCGATGATGGCACCGATATCGGGCAGCAGAAGCGGCGGTTTGCCTTTCCGCGCAGGATCCGGCGCATGGCTGTGGGCCGGCTTTGCGGGCGCAGCGGCAGGCGGGGCGGGCCGGTGCGCAGTGAGTATGGCGGTGGCGTTGGTGATGCCGGGCACGGCTGCGAGCACCGCCTCGACCTCGCGGCACACCGCCTCCATCGGCCCGGCCTGGTCGCGCGCGGTCAGCAGCGTCACCTGGACCAGCGAGCCGCGCAGGTCGATCGCCTCGATGCGACCGGCGGCCACGATGTCGCCGCCCGAGGCGGGGTCGGCGATCTGGCGCAGCGCATCGCGCAGGCTGTCCGCCGTCGGGACGGGGGCGGCGGAACCGGATGAAACGTTCATCTGCTTGCAAACCTTCGTGTGACAGTCAATATGCACCCCGCCAGGTGGTGCGGCGGCGCGCCCGCGTGGGCATTTGCGTCATATGGGCCATGCGGGGCTATCCGCCAATTCGATGCCAGAAATTCGCGAACCCGCGACGTGCCGCCGCCGCCAGAATTTACAACGGAGCGTTCTTTCCAATGGCTTGGAACAATAACGGCCCCAACCCGTGGGGTTCTTCCGGCGGCTCATCGGGTAATTCCGGCGGCGGTTCGGGCGACGGCAAGCAGACCGGCGGCCCGTGGGGCCCGAGCGGCAACCAGGGGGGCGGCAACCAAGGGGGCGGCCGTGGTCCGGGCGGGCGTGGACCGGTGCCGCCCGACCTGGATCAATTGATTGCACGCGCCCAGGCGTTCATCCGAGGCCTGCTGCCCGGTGGCCTGGGTTCTGGCGGCCAGGGTTCCGGCGGCCGGCCAACGTTGCCCGGCGGCTTTCGGCCCGGCGGCTTTGCCATGGGCGGCCGCGGACTGGCCCTTCTTGGTGGTGCGGTGGTGGCGCTTTGGCTGGCGAGCGGGCTGTATCGCGTGCAGCCGGACGAGCAGGGCGTGGTGCTGCGCTTCGGCGCCTTCAACCGGATCGACTTGTCTGGTCTGAACTACCATTGGCCATGGCCGATCGAGCATGTGCTGCGGCCTGCCGTGACCCGCATCAACCGGTCCGAGATCGGCTACCGCTCCGGTGCCGGCGACACCACGATGCAACGGGGCCGCGACACCAGCGGCCAGGACGTGCTCGCCGAAAGCCTGATGCTGACCGGCGACGAGAACATCATCGACATCGATGTGGCGGTATTCTGGCGCATCAACGACGCCGCCGCCTACCTGTTCAATACTCGCAATCCCGACGTCACGGTGAAGTCGGTGGCCGAGAGCGCCATGCGCCAGGTAATCGGTAAAACTCCGATTCAGCCGGCGCTGACCGAGCTTCGCGCCAGCATCGAGACCGACGTACTGCACGAAACCCAGGCAGTACTAAATCTGTACAAGGCCGGTATCGAGATCACTCAGGTCCAGCTGCAGAAAGTCGATCCGCCGGCTGCCGTGGTCGAGAGCTTCCGTGACGTGCAGCGCGCCAACACCGATGCCGAACGGATGCGCAACGAGGCCCAGGCATACCAGAACGACATCGTGCCGCGCGCACGCGGTGAGGCAGCGCGCATCACCGCCGAGGGCGAGGGCGCACGCCAGGCCACGATTGCCGAGGCCACTGGCCAGACGCAGCGCTTCTTGTCGGTGCTGTCAGCTTACCAGCAGGCGCGCGAAGTGACTATGAAGCGGATGTATCTGGAGACCATGCAAACCATCGTCGGCCACTCGCCCACGACTGTGATCGATCCGCGGTTTCAAGGGCTGATGCCGTTCCTGCCGATGGATGGGGCCCGGGGAGACGCCGCGCGGGCGCCGAACGCCACCGTGCCGCTACCTTCCTCGTCCGCGCCGCCGTCGTTGATGGCACCGCGACCGACCGCGCCCGGAGTCACCCAATGAACCGCCCCTTGATCGCCGCCAGCGCGGCGCTCGTTATCATCGTAGTGCTTGCGCTGGCATCGCTGTTCACGGTTGAACAGACCGAACAGGTGCTGATCACCCAGTTCGGTCGGCCAGTGAAGGTCATTCCCGAGCCCGGGCTGCACGTCAAGCTGCCGTTCGTGCAGACCGTCATCAGCTTCGATCGCCGGCTGCTCAATCAGGCTCTTCAGAGCGAGGAGGTCATTCTTGGCGACCAGCGCCGGTTGATCGTCGACGGCTTCACGCTGTTCCGGATCACCGATCCGCTGCGCTACTACCAGGCGGTCGGCCCGGCCGAAGATGGCATTCGCGGCCGGCTCAACTCGATCGTCTCGTCCAGCCTGCGCCGGGTGCTCGGCAACCACACGCTGCTCGACGTGCTGTCCAAGGACCGCACCAACATCATGGCGGCGATTCGGGGCCAGGTGAACACCGAGATGGTCGGGTTCGGCGTCTCGGTCGAGGATGTCCGCATCCGTCGTGCCGACCTGCCGGAGGAGAACACCCAGGCCATCCTGACCCGGATGCAGTCCGAGCGCGAGCGGATCGCCAAACAGCTCCGCGCCGAGGGCGCTGAGGCCTCCCAGCGCATTCGGGCCGACGCCGAGCGTGACCGCACCGTGCTGCTGGCTGAAGCCGGCGCCACGGCCGACAAGCTGCGCGGCCAGGGCGAGGGCGACGCCAGCCGCCTGTATGCCGCCGCCTACCAGCAGGATGCCGGGTTTTTTGCCGCCTGGCGGACGCTTCTCGCCTATCGCGAGGCGTTCGGCGCCGGCAATGCGCGGCTTGTGCTGACGCCCGATAACGATTTCTTGCGCTACATGCAGGCGGCGCCGGTCCCGGCCGCGCGTTGAACTGCGATATGTCTAGCCGATCCCGCTACATGACTGTTCAGGAATCGCCTCCATGCGTCTGATCAACCGACACCTGACCGCCGCCGGGCTGGCCGTGCTGATGGCCTCCACGTCGCTCGCCGCACCTGCTTTGGCGCGCGGGGCGCCCGACAGCTTCGCCGACTTGGCCGCCACTCTGTCGCCGGCGGTGGTGAACATCTCCTCGTCGTCGAGCGCGCAGGCACGGGCCGACAGGCCGGGGCCCGAGGTCCCCCTGTTTCCGCCGGGTTCGCCATTCGAGCAGTTCTTCAAGGATTTTCTGGAGCGCAATCGGCCACCCGGCGCGCATCCGGGCCCGGGCGGGCCGTCGGCGCCGGCACCCGACCGCAAGACCCAAAGCCTGGGGTCAGGCTTCATCATTGACTCCTCCGGCCTGATCGTCACCAACAACCACGTCATCGACGGCGCCGACGAGATCACCGTGACGCTGGCCGACAACACGACGCTGAAGGCGACCCTGGTGGGCAAGGACGAGCGTGTCGACGTGGCGCTCCTGAAGGTGACATCGGAAAAGCCGCTGCCGGCGGTGAAGTTCGGCGACAGCGACGCCGAGCGAGTCGGCGACTGGGTGTTGGCGATCGGCAATCCGTTCGGTCTCGGCGGAACCGTGACCGCCGGTATCGTCTCGGCGCGTGGCCGCGACATTCGCTCCGGTCCGTATGACGATTTCCTCCAGACCGACGCCGCGATCAACCGTGGCAATTCGGGCGGGCCTCTGTTCAACATGAATGGCGACGTGATCGGCATCAACACCGCGATTTATTCGCCGTCGGGCGGCTCGATCGGCATTGGTTTTTCCATTCCATCCAACATGGCTAAGAACGTTGTGATGCAGCTGCGTGATTTCGGGCGTGCCCGACGGGGTTGGCTCGGGGTGCGCATCCAGCAAGTAACGCCCGATATTTCCGAAAGCGTCGGCCTGAAGGAGACCAGCGGCGCGATGGTCGCCGGCGTCAACGATGGTGGGCCGGCAGACACCGCCAAGATCCGCAACGGAGACATCATCCTGAAGTTCAACGGCCAGGCGGTGAAGGAGATGCGCGTCCTGCCTCGGCTGGTGGCGGAGACGCAGATCGGTCAGGCGGTGCCGGTGGTGTTGTGGCGCGACGGCCACGAAATGTCGGTTGAGGCCAAGGTCGGCGAACTGCCGGACGAGGAGAAGCAGGCCAGCGTGACGCCAGCGGCCAAGCCCGAGCCGGCCAAGACGACCGGACTTGCCAGCCTTGGCCTACAGCTGGCGCCGATCAGCCCGGAAACGCGTGAGCAATTCCAGCTTGGCGCCGACCAGAAGGGCGTGGTGATCGTCGATGTCGCCGGCGGCAGCTCGGCGGCGGAGCGTGGCATCAAGCCGGGCGACGTGATCGTAGAGGTGCAGCAGGAGGCGGTGAACAGCCCGGGCGACATCACCAGCCGCGTCGATGCGGTTCGCAAGCAGGGCCGCAAGTCGGTGCTTGTGCTGGTGCAGAGCGGCGATGGCTTGCGTTGGGTGCCACTGACCCTGACGGCGCCTGGCGATAAGACGGGGGACAAGAAAATTCAGCCGGGTTGATTTTCTACCCCGCCGCAAACGGATCGGTCTCATACCGGACGTTAGTCAAGGTCAGGCCCTCAGGCGGTGCGGTCGGGCCCCCTGCCCGGCGGTCGCAGGCAGCTAGCGCCTGGGCCATCCGGTCCAAAGCCCACTTGCCTTCGCCGACGAGCTTCAACGAGCCTACGATGTTGCGGACCTGGTGGTGCAGGAAACTGCGCGCCTCAACGATGATCTCAATCAGGTCGCCGTCCTGACCGACGGTCAGCCGGTCCAGCGTGCGGACCGGGCTTTTGGCCTGGCATGCCGTCGCGCGAAAACTGGTGAAATCATGGGTGCCGAGCAGAGGCTGCGTGGCGGCACGCATGGCGTCGGCATCAAGCGGGGGGCGGACGTGCCAGGCGCGGCCCAGCAACAGGGTTGGGCGGGCGCGGCGGTTGAGAATGCGGTAGCGGTAAGCGCGGCCGATAGCGGAGAAGCGCGGGCTCCAGCCGGGCAGCGCGGGGGCCGCGTGCAGCACCACGACCGGGTGCGGCTTCATTTGGAAGTTCAGGCCCTCCCGCAGCATGTCCGGCTTAAAGTGGTCGGGCAGCCCGACCCAGGCGGTCTGGGCCTCGGCGTGGACGCCCGAATCGGTGCGGCCAGCGGCGATAGTGGCGACCGGCAGGCCGTTGTTAAGCCTGGCGCAGGCGGCTTCGAGCACGGATTGCACAGATAGGCCGCCGGCGTCGGTCTCGTTGCGTTGGCGCTGCCAGCCGATGAACGGGGTGCCGTCATATTCGAGTTTTAGCGCCCAGCCTTCGTTCATCCCAGTCGGGTGCCAGCCGGCACGTTTCTGCCGCGCAGCAGCGCGTCAACCGGCATTGCCTGGCGGCCGGGCATCTGGATGCGGGTCGGCCGGATGGCGCCGGTGCCGCAGGCGATGGTGAGGTTGGCGTCGAGCACGGTTCCGGGCGGCCCGTCGCCCTTGACCATCGTTGCCGCCAGGATCTTCAGCGTTTCGCCGCCGAGCGTCGCGGTGGTTCCCGGCCAGGGGAGAAAAGCGCGGATGCGGCGGTCGATCTCGACCGCGCTCCGGGTCCAGTCGATCGGGCTGTCGGCCCGGGAAAGTTTTGCGGCAAAGCTGACGCCTTCGTCCGGCTGCGGCACCGGAGTCGGATTTTCCGCCAAGGCCTGTAACACCAGTCGGGCGCCGAGCTTGCCAAGAGTTTCGTGCAGGTCGGCGGCGGTTGTGGACACATCAATCGGCACCGTGGCGCGCAGCAGCATCGGCCCGGTATCGAGCCCGGCCTCCATCTGCATGATGGTGACGCCCGTCTGCGTATCGCCGGCCAGGATCGCCGCCTGGATCGGTCCGGCACCACGCCAGGCAGGCAGCAGGCTGGCGTGGATGTTAAGGCATCCGCGACGTGGCGCATCGAGCATCGCCTGCGGCAGGATCAGCCCGTAGGCGGCGACAACGGCGGCATCCAGTCGTAATGCCGAAAATTCCGCCTGGGCCTTGGTGTCGCGGCGCAGACCGGTCGGCGTGCAGACCGCCAGTCCCAATTCGTCGGCGTATTGATGGACCGGCGACCGCCGCAGGGACTGGCCTCGGCCCGACGGACGTGGCGGCTGGCTGTAGACCGCGGCGATTTCGTGCCCCGCTGCGTGCAGCGCCCGCAATGCCGGAACGGCGAATTCCGGCGTTCCCATGAAGGCTAGCCGCATTCCCATCTAACCGGAAACTTCGTCGCGGCGCTGGCGCATTTCCTTGGCCAGCCGGCGCAGGATCATGTTGCGTTTCAACGGGGAGACATGGTCGACGAACAGGATGCCGTCGAGGTGGTCGAGCTCGTGCTGCAGGCAGGCGGCAAGCAGCCCCTCGCCTTCGATCTCGTGCTTGACGCCAGCTTGGTCGAAATAGCGCACCTTGACCCAGGCGGGCCGGGTCACGTCGGCATACTGGTTGGGCAACGACAGGCAACCCTCCTCGCGCGTCGCCAGCGTATCGCTGGCGGCGATGATCTCCGGGTTGACCAGCACGATCGGCACCGGTTTTTCGTCCGTCATTAGGTCGATGACGGCGAGTCGCAGCCCGACGCCGACCTGTGGTGCGGCCAGGCCGATGCCCGGCGCATCGTACATGGCGGCGAACATGCGCGGCACAAGCTCGCGCACCGCCGCGTCGTCGCGGCTGGTCACGACACGCGCGCGCGTTTTCAGCATGGCGTTCGGCGCGATCAGGATAGGCATCAGGGAGGTATCGACGCTTGACATGAACCGGCATGTAGCTTCCGCGGTGCGAGCCTGCAAGCAATGTGGACGCAGGGTAGCCTCCGGGATGCACACCCCCTTGCAAACAAACGGTTCACTGCCAAAATAGGTCTTGTCGGAGTGCCGCCTTGGGCTTCGAAAAACTGCTTCGCTCGTAGGAGGGGGCTATGTCGACCCGGATGTTCACGTCACCACTGTTTCTTGGGTTCGACCATCTGGAACAGATGATTGAACGCGCTGCTAAAAGCTCGTCCGACGGTTATCCCCCATACAACATCGAGCAGACCGCATCGACCGCGCTGCGTATAACTCTGGCGGTGGCGGGCTTCACGATGGACGATCTGCAGATCACGCAGGAGGACAATCAGTTGGTGATCCGGGGCCGTCAGACCGAGGATATTGAGGGCCGCGTGTTCCTGCACCGTGGCATCGCCGCGCGGCAGTTCCAGCGCGCCTTCGTCATGGCCGAGAGCATCGAGGTCAAGGGCGCCTGGCTTGATAGCGGACTGCTGCATATCGATTTGGTGCGGCCGCAGCCTGAGGTTCGAGTGCGGAACATTCAGATTACCAAGGCCACGAGCGCCAAGGCAGGTGCGAATGGCCGCGCCAAGGTGCTCGACGGCGGGTCCTGACCGAGCCCTGACCACCTCACGCCTATTCATCCACAGCGCCGGTGCCGGGAATCGGGCCGGCGCGCACACGGAGTGACGATAATGACCAACGAATCCAATACTGAAAACACCATTGAGATCGATATCCGGCACCTGACCGACAGTCAGTTCGCGCAGCTTGGCCTGCCACATATTGCCTACGTCAAGCCGGTGGACGTGAACGGCGCCCGCGCCTTTGCCATCCATGGTGCCGATGGCACCCAGATGGGCATGGCGCCTGGTCTTGATGTTGCGTTTGCCGCAGTGGGTCAGCATGAGATGCTGGCAGTGCGGGTGCACTAGGAAGCATGGGGCCCTCCGCCCCATATCCCCGCCCCGGTAGCGCCTAACTTACGGCCGGGGGATCAAAGCGGGCTACTGCCCTTTTGCGAGGCTTGGGGCATAGCCCCATCCTCCTTGCTTGGCGAAATTCCCACGTCAGGCTATGGGTTCCCCACCGATGAGGGGTTACCAATGGAAGATGATTCCGACCAGGCGGCGAACAGCTTGTTACCTTACGATGCGTGGACTCAGGAAGCCCTGCGTCAGGTCGTCGGTCACGCCTTGAGCTATGCCGCCGAGCATGGACTGCCGGGCGCACATCATTTCTATCTGACGTTCCGCACCGACCATCCAGGTACGATGATACCCGCCCGACTCAAGGCGCAGTATCCGCAGGAAATGACCATTGTGCTGCAGCACCAATACCGTGACCTCACGGTCGGTGAGGGGTTGGCCAGCGTCGTGCTGTCGTTCAACGGTGTGTCGTCCACCTTGGTTATTCCATTAGCCGCGGTGACCGGCTTCGCCGATCCGTCGGTGCAGTTCGTGCTGCGCTTCCAGCCGCCCAACGACGCCGCCAACGCAGTCGAGGACGCGTTTTCGGATGGTGGGGTGCCTGAAAAGGCGGACGCTGCCGCGTCGGCGTTGGCCGCGGCCGATGGCGATGCGGCGGAGGAAGCGCCCCAAGTCGTCAGCCTCGACGCGTTCCGGCGCCGCACGCCGCCCAAGACCTGATCCCGCACGCGAGGAGAACCCCGTGAACGCACCGATGCAGCGCCCCTCCGGCTTTGCCTACGCGCCAATGTTCCCGCTGGGCCCCGATACCACCGCGTGGAAAAAGCTCGACATCGAGGGTATTTCCACGTTGATCTGCGACGGCCAGTCGGTGTTGCGGATTACGCCGGATGCGCTGAGCGAATTGGCGTTCCAGGCATTTCGTGATGTTTCCCACCTGTTGCGCCCGGCGCACTTGGCGTCACTACGGGCGATCCTGGAGGACCCCGAGGCCTCGGCCAACGACCAGTTCGTTGCGCTGGACCTGCTGAAGAACGCCAACATCTCGGCCGGCGGCGTGCTGCCGATGTGCCAGGATACCGGCACCGCCATCGTGTTCGGCAAGAAGGGCCAGCGGGTCTGGGTGTCGGGCGACGAGGAGGAGGCGCTGAGTTGGGGCGTGCATCGCACCTATACCGAGACTAACCTGCGATACTCCCAGATGGCGCCTTTGACGATGTTCCAGGAGGTGAATACCGGCAATAATTTGCCGGTGCAGTTCGACATTCTGGCCGCACCCGGCGAGCACCATGCCGACGAGTTTCATTTGATGTTTGTGGCCAAGGGCGGCGGCTCGGCGAACAAGAGCTTTCTGTTCCAGGAGACACGCGCGATCCTGACGCCGGAAAAGCTGCTGGCTTATCTCGGCACCAAGATGAAGACGCTGGGGACCTCGGCGTGTCCGCCGTATCACCTGGCGATCGTCATCGGCGGCACCAGCGCGGAAACCACCCTGAAGACCGTGAAGCTCGCGTCGACCAAGTGGCTCGACAACCTGCCGACATCGGGCAGCAAGGCAGGCCATGCGTTCCGCGACATCGAGATGGAGCGGGAAGTTTTGAAACTGTCGCGCGAGAACGGGATCGGGGCACAGTTCGGGGGCAAGTATTTCTGCCATGACGTGCGGGTGATCCGGCTGCCGCGGCATGGCGCCAGCCTGCCGGTCGGGATCGGCGTGTCGTGCTCGGCCGATCGCCAGGTCAAGGCCAAGATCACACCGGATGGAGTATTTCTGGAGCAGCTGGAAACCGATCCGGCCAAGTATCTGCCGGAAGCGACCGAGCGCCAGCTTGGCGACGACAGTGTGGCGATCGACCTCAACCGGCCGATGGCGGAGATCCGGCAGACGCTGTCGTCCTATCCGGTCAAGACCCGGCTGGTGCTGACCGGAACAATGGTGGTGGCGCGCGATATCGCGCATGCCAAGCTGAAAGAGCGGCTGGATGCCGGCGAGGCGCTGCCAGACTATCTGAAGAACCACCCCGTCTATTATGCGGGTCCGGCCAAGACGCCCACCGGGATGGCTACCGGCAGCTTTGGGCCGACCACGGCGGGGCGCATGGACAGCTACGTGGCCGAGTTCCAGGCTGCCGGCGGATCGTTGGTGATGCTGGCTAAGGGCAACCGCTCGAAGGCGGTCAAGGACGCCTGCCGCGCGCATGGCGGCTTCTATCTTGGCAGCGTCGGCGGCCCGGCGGCACGACTGGCGCAGGATTGTATCCGCCGCGTTGAGGTTCTGGAGTATGCTGAGCTTGGCATGGAGGCGATCTGGCGGATCGAGGTCGAGAATTTTCCTGCCTTCATTATCATCGACGACAAAGGCAACGACTTTTATGCGGGCCTGGAGTGACGGGGCCTGGAGTGACGGGGCCTGGAATGATTGGGAGCTGAACCATGCGCTTTACCGTCGATCGGCTGGATCATCTGGTGCTCAATGTTGCGGATGTGGAGATCACCGCGTCCTGGTATCAGCGGGTGCTCGGCATGGAACGCGAGGATTTCGGCGACGACAGCCGCACGGCACTGAAATTCGGCGGCCAGAAGATAAACGTCCGGCCAGCCGGGACCGACCGCAACGCGTGGATCACCGGAACCAACGATGCGCCGGGTGCCGGCGATCTGTGCTTCGTCACCGCGATCGAGACCGAGGACGTCATTGCCCATCTGCATGATTGCGGGGTGATGATTCTGACCGGCCCGGTCGATCGCATTGGCGCGCTGGGGCCGATGCGGTCGGTCTATTGCCGCGATCCGGACGGCAACCTGATCGAGGTCTCTTGCTACCAACCGCGCTGAACGATTCCTCATTCTTTCTGCCGTCCGAATGCATCGCGCACTCGCCCGCACGGCCGCGCGACGCGGCGCGGTTGCTGCTGGTCGATGACGGCCTGGCCGATCATACCGTGCGAGACCTGCCTTCGCTGCTAATGCCGGGCGATATACTGGTTACGAATGACACGAAAGTGATACCGGCACAGCTCACCGGTCGGCGCGGCGCAGCGCGGGTCGGCATCACGCTCGATCAACCGCGGCCGGATGGTTCCTGGCATGCTCTTGCCCGCAATGCGCGGCGGCTGCGGGTCGGAGATGTGTTGGCGTTCGAGGGCGCCGACGATTTTTCAGCGGTGGTGACCGAACGCGATGCCGACGGCGGAGTAGCGCTGGCGTTCAACCGGCGGGGGGAGGATTTTTCGCGGGCGCTGGCGCAGGCCGGCGCGCTTGCGCTGCCGCCGTACATCGATCGCCCGGATGGCCCGGTGTTGGAAGATGCGAACGACTACCAGACCATCTTCGCCAAACGGCCAGGTGCCGTGGCAGCGCCGACTGCCGGTTTGCATTTCACGCCGGCGCTGCTGGCGGCGCTGGAGGCGCGCGGCGTTGGCCGCACGGCGCTGACACTGCATGTCGGCGCCGGCACTTTCCTACCCGTGCGCGAGGACGTAGAGTCGCATCATATCCACTCCGAGCGTGGCCATATCACGGCCCGAACCGCGGCAGAGATCAATGCGGCGCGTGCCAACGGCGGCAAGGTTATTGCAGTTGGAACGACTTCGCTGCGGCTGCTGGAATCCGCGGTCACGGCCGATGGAAAGATCATGCCGTTCGAGGGTGACACGAGTATTTTCATTCGCCCCGGGCACGTCTTCCGTGCCGTCGATCGGCTGATGACCAACTTCCATCTGCCGAATTCGACCCTGTTCATGCTGGTCTGCGCCTTTGCCGGCACCGCGCGGATGCGGGCCGCCTACGAACATGCGATCGCCGGCGGCTACCGGTTCTATTCGTATGGTGACAGCTCACTGCTTTCGCTGTGCTGACCTATCAGGCGATTGCAACGGATGGCGCGGCGCGGGCCGGCATCCTGCATACCGCGCACGGCGACGTCGAAACTCCGGTGTTCATGCCGGTCGGTACCGCCGGCACGGTCAAGGCGATGACCGCAGACGCTGTACGCGCGACGGGTGCCCGCATCGTGCTGGGCAACACGTATCACCTCATGCTCCGCCCGGGTGCCGACCGAGTGTT
>JAYTTA010000480.1:0-3810 GCA_043745345.1 Acetobacteraceae bacterium
GTCCTGGAAATCACCAGGATCACAGTGCAGCTTGATAGCCTGCGGATACTGATGGATCCGGACGGTGCAGCTCAGGTCTGGGAACAAGCATTGTCGCTGGCTCGAAGGCATAGGCCGACGCTGTATGATGCCCTCTACCTCGGATTGGCATTGCGCAAGCGACTGCCGTTGGCAAGCTTCGACGCAAGGCTTTGCGTTGCCTCGACAGCCGAACAGGTGATGGTCGTGACCGGCGAATCCACATGACCCCCGCCGGACGCATCGCCGCAGCGATCGAGCTGCTGGACAGCATCAACAAGGCACAAAGAAAACCCGCGGATGCAGTCGCCAACGACTACTTCCGGCAGCGCCGGTTTATTGGCTCGGGTGACCGACGCGCAGTATCGGATCGGGTCTGGAAGGTGCTGCGGGCGCAGCGCCGGCTGACCTGGTGGCTGGCGCGCGACGGCATGTCGCCGACCGCGCGGATGCTGGTCGCGTCGTCGCTGCTGGTCGAGGGCTGGACGCTGGATGGCGTCGGACAGTCGTTTTCCGGTGGCCAGTTCGGAGCTGACACGCTCGACCATCCGGAAAAGTCAGCGCTGCGCCTGATCGTTGGCCACACGCTAGATCATCCAGACATGCCGGATGCAATTCGCATGGAGATCCCCGACTGGATCCTGCCCAACCTCGCAGTACGCTTCGGCGATGAGCTTTCGGCCGAGATGGCGGCGATGAACTCGCCGGCGACGCTCGATCTGCGCGTCAACCTGCTCCGCGGCACCCGCGAGGAGGCTCGCGCCGCGTTGGCGTCCGAGGGATTGGAAAGCCGGCCCACCGATCTGTCGCCGTGGGGGCTGCGGATCGACGAGCGACGCTCGGTGACCTCCGGTCCGGCGTTCCAGACCGGGCTGGTCGAAATCCAGGATGAGGGCAGCCAGCTGGTTGCAGCGCTGGTCGATGCGCAGCCGGAAATGCGAGTCGCCGACTGGTGCGCCGGGGCTGGTGGCAAAACCCTGGCGATCGCCATGACGATGCAGAATCGCGGCCATATCGTCGCCTGCGACGTCTCGGCGCCGCGGCTCGACGGCGCTGTGCGGCGGCTGCGCAGGGCCGGCGTGCACAACGTGGAACGCCATTTGATCGAGCCCGGCGACAAATGGGCAAAGCGCCGCGCCGGCAGCTTCGACCGGGTATTGGTCGACGCGCCGTGCACCGGGACCGGCACCTGGCGGCGCAATCCCGACGCCCGCCAGCGGTTGCGCGAGCTCGATCTGCAGGAACTGATGGTCAAGCAGGCCCTGATCCTCGACACCGCATCTTCCCTGGTGCGCATCGGCGGCCGGCTGGTCTACGCTACCTGCTCATTGCTGCCTGAGGAGAACGAGGATCAGGTGACCGCCTTCCTTGCCCGCCATACCGGCTTTCGTATCCGCCCGGTGATCCACGCCTGGCGCCTCGACATCCGCCTGCCGGCAGCATCGCCCCCTGGCACCGGCGAATTCCTGTGCCTGTCGCCGCTTAGCCACGGCACCGATGGGTTCTTCGGCGCCGTGCTGGAGCGCTTTGCATGAGAACCAGGCGACAGTGATCACCGTCCGGCGCGCCCTGCCATCGGACGCGGTGGCGATCGGTGCGGTTCACGTCGCGTCCTGGCGTAGCACCTACCCCGGCATCCTGGCCGATGACTATCTCGCGCGCATGTCGGTGCCGCGCCAGGCGGCCTACTACGACCATGCCATCCGATCTTCGGTCCGCACCCGGCCCGAGGCGGTTTTCGTGGCGGTGGCGTCGGGACCTGACCTCGCGGCCGGCGACCGGCCACGCGTGGTTGGTTTCGCGACCGCTGGCCCGGCACGGCTCAGCCAGCTTACTGGCCAGGTCGCGGCGGACGGCGAGATCGAGACGCTGTACGTGCTCGATGACTGGCGCGACCGCGGCATTGGCCGGCGGCTGGTTGGCGTTGCGGCCGCGCATCTGGCGGAGACCGGCTGCAATTCGTTGCTGATCTGGGTGCTCAGCGACAATCCGAGCCGGTGGTTCTATCGCCGGCTCGGCGGGCGTGAGGCCGCCCAGGGCAGCACCCAGGTCGGAGGACAGCGCCTGGCGCAGACCGCGTTCCTGTGGAACCCAATCGGCCCCCTGCTCTACGCCTTGCCAACGACCTGAAGCTATAACCGGCTATTCCGCAGCCAGCGCCGCCGCTGACGCCGGCATGCCCTGGCGCTGGGCCACCGCCTGCGCGTAGAGCGCGTGTTCCGCCTGCTTGTGCTTGGCGGTGAACCGCACGGTTACTGCACAGACCGCGCATCCGAGCACGACCCAGCCGAGGATGAACAGCGCCTCGGGCACATTGCCGGTGAACTTCAGCAGGAACCCTGCGGCGACCGCGCCGACGTTGCCGCCCGCACCGATGATCCCCGCGACCCCGCCCAGGGCCTTGCGGTCGATGAACGGAACCAGAGCATAGGTCGAGCCGCAGGCCATATGAGTGAACAGGCCGAACACAAGCATGGCGGCGATCGCCGGCCCGACACTATCCATGCTCGAGAACGCCAGCAGCCCAACCCCCTCGCCGACCATCAGCCCGAACAGCAATATCGTTCGGCCATCCAAGCCGAACCTGCCCGCGACCCGGTCGGAGGCGATGCCGCCCAGCGCGCGGGCGAACAGCGCCAGCAGCCCGAAGCTACCGGCGGCCATGCCAGCCGAGGTTAGCGTCAGGGCGAACCGATCGACGAAGTAGCTGGCGGCGACAGCGTGGATGAAGATTTCGATGCCAAAGCAGGCGCCATAGGTGATCGCCAGCATCCACACGCGGTAGTTGACCATCGCCTGCTTGAACACCGCCCAGCCGCCCTTCTTGCCGGCATCGACCAGCACGCCGCGGGCTCGCAGATCGAGGATGTTGCCCTCCGGCGTGTCTTGGGTGAAGCGCCAGTAGAGCCCGGCCACGATCAGCATCATCACGCCGGGCACGAACATCGCCATCCGCCAGCCCAGCGACTGCTGCACGCCGAGGCTGACCAGGGCCGCCAGGATCAGCGGCATGACGCTTTGGGTGACGCCGCCGCCGGCATTGCCCCAGCCGCCGACCGTGGCGTTGGCGGTGCCGACCACATTGGGCGCGAACATCACCGAGGTGTGGAACTGGGTGATGACGAAGCTGGCCCCGATGGCACCGATCGACAGCCGGAAGATCAGGAGCGACTCGTAGGAGGTGGCAAAGGCGATGCCCATGACCGGCACCGCACCCGCGATCAGCAGCGCGGTGTAGGTGATCCGGGGGCCATATTTGTCGCAGAGCGGCCCAATCAGCAGGCGCACGAAGATGGTGACTCCAACAGCGGCGATGTTGATGTTGGCGATTTGGCTGATTGTGAGGTGAAACTCGCCCTTGATCACCGGCATCAGCGGCGCGACCGCGAACCAGGCGAAGAAGCAGACGAAGAATGCCAGCCAAGTGATGTGGAAGGCACGCATCTGCGGCGTCGCCAGGCTGAACAGGTCGATCTTAGTTGCTTTCTGAGTGACCCAGACAGGATCGCGCTTATTCATGCCGTCATCGATCATCGTGACCTCCAAAAGGGTTTCGGGCTCTCAGGAGCGGGCGCCGAAAACTGGCCACGTCGATGTGGACATGCCGTGCAACGTTGCCGTTGACGGAGACACGACGGTGTGTCCTGCGGGCGGGAGATGCACTTGCCGTGCCAGCGTGGGTTGATCGGGGCGAAGATTGCCTGGAACAGGGCAACGAGAGCAGGCCTAGAAATTACGGCCTCTGCCATACTGTTGAGACAGCGCGCGGCCGTATTGGCCTAGTCTTACACC
>JAYTTA010000481.1:0-14334 GCA_043745345.1 Acetobacteraceae bacterium
TCGGTGTCGTAGATCGAGACCGCTTCCTCACGCAAGGCCGCAACCTCGGCCGGCGAGAAGCAGTCGGGTAGGAAAAGATAGCCCTCCTCGTCGAACTGCCTGATTTGCTCGTTGTTTAGTCGCATGGAATTTTCCCTCTCGGTTCTCGCGGTTCAGCCGACCTTGCCCGCGTATTTTTCCAGGACGGCCCACGGCTCAGGGCCGTATTTCTCTTTCCACTTGGTGTAGAACCCAGCCTTGATCAGGACCTGGCGGAAGGCTTCCGGCTCCGGCTCGTTGAACACCATGCCCTTGGCCTCCAGCCCAGCCCGCAGCGCATCGTTGGCCTTCACATAGTCCGCCCTCTGGTCCAGCGCGGAGGCATCAAAATTGCGTGCGACGATGGCCTGCAGGTCGGGCGGCAGCGCCCGCCAGGCTCGGCCGTTACCAAGCATCAGAAAGCCGTCCCACATGTGCCGGGTCATCGAGCAGTATTTCTGCACCTCATATAGCTTAGCGGTGTCGATATTAACCAGCGGGTTCTCCTGGCCCTCGACGATCTTGGTCTGCAGGGCCGAGTAGACCTCGGAGAAGTTGATCGAAGCCGGGGACGCGCCGAACGCCTCGAACATCGAGGTCCAGAGCGGGCTGACCGGGACGCGGATCTTGAAGCCCTTGAGGTCGTCCGGGTTGCGGATCGGATGGGTCGAGCTGGTAATCTGGCGAAAGCCGTTATCCCAGGTCTTGTCGAAGGCATACAATCCGGACTTGTCGATGGCGCGCCGGATCAGCCCGCCCAGATCACCGTCCATCGCCGCCCAGACCTCCTTGTAGGTCGGCAGCGAGTAACCGATGCCGTAGATCGAGGTCACCGGGATGAAGGTCGACAGGATCAGGCCGGACAGGGTGAAGAAGTCGATCGCGCCCGAGCGCAGCTGGCTCAGCATGTCGGTGTCGCCGCCAAGCTGGTTGTTGGGAAAATGCGAGATCTTCAGCCGGCCATTGCTCTCGGCGTTGATGCGCGCGATCGCCTCGGCCTGGCGCACCGTGTTGGGGTGCGTCATCGGGTTGTTGTTGGCCAGCTTGTACTCGAACTCGGGCGTCTCGCCGCGCGCTGATGAGATGTTGACCAACGGCAGGGCGGCAACCCCCGCCGCGAAACGGCGGCGGCTTAACCTGTTGGTCATTCTTTTTTCCTTTTGCCTGAACGTATCGAATGCTTAGCACGCCGACCGCAAGCTGCAACGGAGTCAGTCAGCCTGGGGGCTCTCCCTCCGTGGGCATTCCAACCGGCCGAAGGCGGCCAGCCGGAACCCTTGCCTGCTCCGCCCCTTAGCGGGGTTTGGGGCAGAGCCCCATACTTTCTGTTTCTACTTTTCACCTACCCGCCGAACCGCCTAGGCTGCATACCGCCGGGCCGGGTGGCGCGGTCTCACAGGCAACAGGAACGAAAGCGCATGTTTAGACGAACACTGATGGGGGCAACCGTGGCGCTTGGCGCCGCGATGGCCTTCGCCGCGCCGGCATCGGCGCAGATCAAGATCGCGGTGGCTGGGCCGATGACCGGCGAGAACGCGGCGTTCGGTGGGCAGATGAAGCTCGGCGCCGAGCAGGCCGTAGCCGACATCAACAAGGCCGGCGGCGTGCTCGGCCAGCAGCTGACGCTCGAGGTCGGCGACGATGCCTGCGATCCGAAGCAGGCGGTTTCGGTCGCCAACCAGCTCGCCAGCAAGGGCGTGAAAATGGTTGCCGGGCATTTCTGCTCGTCCTCCTCGATCCCCGCCAGCAAGGTCTATGGCGAGGAGGGCGTGCTGCAGATCTCCCCCGCCTCGACCAACCCGACCCTGACCGAGGCCGGCAACTGGGGCACGTTCCGGGTGTGCGGCCGCGATGACCAGCAGGGCCTGGTCGCCGGCAACTACATGGCCGAGCATTTCGGCAAGCAGAAGATCGCGATCCTTCACGACAACTCGGCCTATGGCAAAGGCCTGGCCGACGAGACCAAGAAGGCGCTGAACGCCAAGGGCGTGACGGAGACGCTGTACACCGCCTACACGCCAAAGGAACGTGACTACTCCGCGCTGGTCAGCCGGCTCAAGCAGGCCGGGGTCGAGGTTATCTATGTCGGCGGCTATCACACCGAGTCCGGGCTGATCCTGCGACAGGCCAAGGAGCAGGGTATGAAGGCGACGCTGATCGGCGGCGACGCGCTGGTGACCAACGAGTTCTGGCAGATCGCCGGCGAGGCCGGCAACGGCACCATGATGACTTTCGCCTCCGACCCCCGTAAGCGCCCGACAGCGGCCGCCGTGGTCAAGGAGTTCAACGACAAGAAGGAGGATCCCGAGGGCTACGTGCTGTACACCTACGCCGCCATCCAGGCCTGGGCGGACGCTGCCAAGAAAGCCGGCACAGCGGACCCAAAGAAGGTCGCCGAGGCCCTGCACAGCGGCACCTGGGCGACCGTGCTCGGCCCGGTCACCTTCGACAAGAAGGGCGACGTGACCGTTTCCGACTATGTCTTCTACCTGTGGAAGGACGGCAAATACGCCGAGATGTGAGACAGGCGGGGATATGAGGCAAGCGGGGCGTCAGGTCGGCGCCCCGCTACTTTCTGTTTGCCATTACCGAATGATAGCCCCGGCCATAATACATCAGCCCCTCATGGGCGGTTCCGGTGCGGATCGCCTCGACTGTGCAAAAGAACACCGTGTGAGTGCCGACCTCGGCGCTGTCGGTGATGGTGCAGTCGAACGCCACCACAGCTTCGTCCAACACAGGTGACCCGGTTTGCAGCGTGTGCCAGGTGTAGCCGTCGAAACGCTCGTCCATAGAATGTTCGGTCATGCCGGCGAACACCGGCGACAGGCCTTCCTGCGTCGGAGTCAGCGTGTTGACGCACAGCACGCGGTTGGCCAGCAGCGGCGGGTAGGAATCGTTGGTGCGGTTGGCGCAGACCAGCAAGGTCGGCGGCGTGTCGGTGACCGAGCATACGGCCGAGGCGGTGAAGCCGGCGCGCCCGCCTGGCCCCGCGGTGGTGACGACGTTGACCGCAGCGCCCAGACGGGACATCGCTTCGCGGTAGGCTGTTTGTTCGACGGGCAAGGCTTGGCTCCAGTTCAGTGTCTTTACGTAAGTATGGTCCCGCCGCAAACCATGGCGAAAGGGGTGCGTCCAGGTTCGTGTTCGAATACGGTCCGAACATGGATTTGTATCATGTCTGGTGTGACCTCAAGCCCAGCGTCTCGGATCAGGTGTTCGCGGATCGGATTGGCGCCTATCTCGGCCATCTGGTGTCGGAAGGTTTGATCCACGGCTTTCGCCTGACCCGCCGCAAGCTTGGCTTGGGGCCGCCGGAGGTCGGGGAGTTCCACATCCTGATCGAGGTCGAAAACCTGACCCAGCTCGATGGCGCGTTCTATCGTGTGGCGGCGAGGCAGGATCCAATAGAGGGTTTCCATCAGTGCGTGAACACGCTGGTAGTCAACGCCAAGTTCGCCCTGTACCGCGATTTCCCGGACACGGTACGGGTATGCGGCGAGGAACGCTTCTAAGTCAGGCGGGTCCGGGGGCGCTCCTCCCGCGGAGGGGGCGCCCAACCTTACTGAACTGTGCGCAACTCCGGAATAATCCAAAGCGGCCTGTCTCCGCGCGCCACCCGCTGGCAGTTGTCGAATGCGTTGCGGAACCGGGAATACTGGTTGTCCCAGGTCGGCCCAGCCAGATGCGCGGTCAGCACCACGTTGTCCAGGGCAAAGAGCCGGTTGTCGGCCGGGGGCGGTTCCTGGTCGAAAACATCAAGCCCGGCACCTGCGATGGTGCCGGCGGACAGCGCCTCGATCAGTGCCGTCTCGTTCACAACCGGGCCACGGCAGGTATTTACCAGATAGGCGGTCGGCTTCATGGCGGCCAATTCCGCGGCGCCGATCATGTGGCGCGTCGATGGGATCAGCGGCACATGCAGCGAGACGATGTCGGAACCTCGAAGGATCTCGCCGAGCAGCCGAAAGCGGACGTTCAGCGCGTCCTCGGCATCCTCGGTCAGACGGTTCACATCAAAATACTGCACCGTCATCCCAAACGCCTGGGCCAATCGCGCCACTTTCTTGCCGATCGCGCCAAGTCCGACGATGCCGAGGGTGCGGCCGCGTAGCTCGAACAGCTGCACGTCGGCCACGTTGTTGCCGCGCCAGGCGCCGGCGGCGACGCTGCGGTGCTGCCAGACCAGCCGGCGCGACACCGCCAGCATCAGCATAAGCGCGTGCTCGGACACGGCGGTGGAGTTGGCGCCGCCGTTGTTGCAGATCGACACGTTGGCGCGCCGCGCCGCCTCGATGTCACATCTATCGTAGCCGGCCGAGAGCAGCTGAACCAGCCGGACGTTCGGCGCCGCGCCGTAGAACGCGTCGTCCAATGGCTCGCCCAGGCCGACGATGTATTCGGCATCCTTGGCCGCAGTCATGAACTCGGCGCTGCCGGTGCGGGCGAGCACCGTCTCGAAACCCGGCGGGGCCAACTCGTAGGCAATCGACATCTCGTTCAAGGGATTGTCGATGACTATGATCCTGGGAATCTTCGGTGACATGGCACGCTCCATTTAGGTTAAAACCAGTTTTCGAGATGCGATCTTTGGCAGGATATGGCGCCAGTAGCGCCAGGTCAGCGCCAGCGCGGCCAGGCCCTCGGCGGCGGAGACGGCAATGGCATGCTGCGCCCCGATCCACTCGGCCAGCAATCCGACATGGAGAAAGCCGACCGGGCCGATGCCGATGCAGACCGACAGCACGCCAAGCACGCGCGACCGCATTTCGGCGGGGGCCGCCAGGAACACCAGGGTCGCCTGCATGATGCTGAAGCCGGAGCCGCCGATCCCCGCCACCAGCAGGCAGATCCCGGCCAGATAAGGCGTGAAGGCGAACGCGAAGGCGAGCAGGCCGGCGAGATAGAAGAAAATCCCGCCGAGATAGGCTATCGCGTAATGGCGTGGCCGGGCCACCACAGCCACGACGACGGCGCCGGCGAAGGCGCCGATCCCATCCAGGCTCGACAGCACGCCGATGCCGCCCGGCGCTAGTCCGAACACGTCGCGCCCGATCACCGGCACCATCGACAGGCAGGGCCAACCGAACACGTTGAAGATCACGGTGACGACCAAGGTGCCGACTAGGCGCGGATCGTGAAACACGACTTCCAGCCCCGCCATCACCCGGGCCAGCAATCTCTCGCCCGACACCCCGCCGCTGCCGGCCTGGTTGCGCAGCCCGAGCCCGAACGCCGCGATCAAGGCCAAGCCATACAGCAACGCCGCCAACGCGAATGCCCCACCCACGCCGGCGCTGACCAGCAGAAGGCCGCCGAACATCGGCCCGATCATCCGGCTGGCGTTGTTGGCGCCGATGTCGAGCGACATCGCGCGGCCCATGCGCGCCGGCCCGGCAACCTCGCCGATCATCATCCGGCGCACCGGGTTGTCGGTCGCCCAGCCGACGCCGTTCCAAAAACTGACGACACCCAGGTGCCAGATCTCTAGCCGTCCGGCATAGGCCAGCATTGCCAGCACCAGCGACGACAGAAGCAACGACGCCAGCACTAGCAGTAAACTGGTCCGACGCTCCCACCGCTCTGCCGCAGCTCCCAGGAACGCGCCGAACAATCCCATCGGCAACAGCCGCAACATGGTCATCATCGCCACCAGGAACGCCGACCCGGTGCGATCATAGACCACCACCGCAACCACCAGCGTCTCCAGCCAACGCACCGCGAACACCACGAGGCCAACCAGCCATAACCGGCGGAAGTCAGGTTCTCGAAATAACGGCGCCGACAGGCCGGCGATGGCGGAAGCGGTCAAAGTGCAGGACGTCCTCGACGGGCCAGCTTTGCGCTGGTTCGATCGATCCTGCCGCCTAATCCTTTGCGCGGAAAGGCCCCCGACTTGACGCCGTAGTCAGGAAAGCATGGGGCTATACCCCAATCCCCGCCTGGAGAAGCGCTCTTGGACCCGCCTGACTTATGGGGACACGCTCTCGGACGGTTCCCGGGGAGGGTCCAGGGGCAGAGCCCTTGGCCTTGCCGCGCTTCGTTCGATCATGCTCCCATCGCCTGGCGCATGAAGGCGCGTTTGAGCCGTGGGAGCCGGTGCACGGCGGAGATGCCAATATCGCGCGCGGCCCGCAGCATCGGGTTGTCGGAGCTAAACAGCCGGTCCAGCCCGTCGGTTGCGGCCAGCATCGAGATGTTGGCGCCGCGGCGGGCGCTTTGGAATCCGGCCAGAACCTCGGCGCAGCCGATGTCCTTACCGGCGGCTTGGGCGGCGATCAGCTGGTCGGACAGCGCGATCACGTCGCGAAAGCCGAGGTTGAGGCCCTGGCCGGCGATCGGGTGGATACCGTGCGCGGCGTCACCGACTACCGCCAGCCTGGTGTCGGTGTAGCGGTGCGCGTGCATCGCCGACAGCGTGTAGTTCCAGCGGCGGCCGATCGGGCGGACGGTGCCGAGATGGCTGCCGAGCCGGCGGGCGATCTCGCGCGCCAACCTGGCGTCGTCGAGTGCGAGGATGCGCGCGGCCATGTCGCGGCGTTCGGTCCAGACGATGGCAGAGACGTTGTCGGCGCCGCCGATCTCGGCATCCGGGCTGGCTGCCATCGGCAGCTGCGCGAACGGGCCTGCCGGCAGGAAGTGCTCCAGCGCCAGGTTATGGTGCGGCCGCGAATGGGCGATGGCGAACACCATGCCGATCTGATCGTAGTCCATGCGGGTGACCGGGATGCCGGCCTGGTCGCGCAGCGGCGAATTGCGGCCTTCCGCTGCCACCACCAGCCGGCAGGCGATCGTCGGACCGCCGGCAACATGGACCTTGGCGCCGACTGCGCTTCGGACAACTGTTACCTCGGCGGGCGCGAATACCTGGATGTTGGGGTTGGGCTGCCGGCCAAGTGCGGCGTTGAGGGCAACGCGGAGCGCGCGCGCTTCGACCATCCAGCCGAACGGCTCGGCGGCGTCCGCCTCCCGGTGGTCGAAGTGCAGGAAAAGGGGCGATGCCGGCCGGCCGACGCGTCCGTCGCTGACACGGATGTCAAGGATCGGGCAGGAGGCGGGTTCCACTTCCGGCCACAGCCCGGCGTTTTTCAGCAGCACGCGCGATCCGGCGGCGATTGCGTAGGCACGGCCATCGAAGGCGGGATGCTCCATCGGCGACAGCGCCACGCGGTCGATAACTATTACGGAGAACCCCACTTGGGCCAGTCGGCAGGCCAGGGTGCCGCCGACCGGGCCAGCGCCGACGACGCAGATGTCTGCTTGCATGGTTCGATCCGGAAAAAGTTTGGCTAAGGCATCCTGAACTTGTCGAAGGATAGCCTTACCTTGCCTCCCTACCTAGGCATTCGGCGGCGCCATGACCAGGGATGCCGTCATATTACGCCTTGCCAGATGGCACTCCAGCGTCGCGCCGCATATCAACAGCGTACTGCAGTGTCTTGGAAATGAAATAAAAATATTGTTACTTAAAGTAATCATCAAGTAAAAAGCGATCACACAACGTTGCTGCCGTCAAAATTGTGGTCAATCTTGTTTTGCTCCAAGCCTGCTCCAAATCGGGTTCACCAGTGCCACTGGTGCCTCAATGTCGACTTTATGGCGTTGATGAAAAATTCAAGGATGACAACATGTCCGACACCCACCTCGATATCGTTGATACCGCCGTAAAGGCAGGATCGTTCACAACCCTGGTCGCCGCAGTTCAGGCAGCGGGCCTGGTCGAAACCCTCAAGGGCTCCGGTCCCTTCACGGTATTTGCTCCGACCGACGAAGCCTTTAAGAAGCTGCCAGCCGGCACAGTCGAGACGCTGCTGAAGCCCGAGAACAAGCAGAAGCTGGCGTCGATTCTGACCTATCACGTGGTTCCCGGGAAGGTTACCTCGTCCGACATCAGCGGCAAGAAGATGAAGGTGAAGTCGGTCCAGGGCTCGGAAGTCTCGATCGACGCAACCAACGGCGTCATGATCGACGCCGCGAAGGTCGTTACACCTGACATCATGGCGTCGAACGGCGTCATCCATGTCATCGATACGGTGATCATGCCGGCCGCCTAAGTCGAGCGACATTCATTACTGAAGCAATCACGGGCGGATGTGCATCGCACACCGCCCGTGACTACCAAACCATAAAGCGCACGGCCCCATACAATTCGACCTGCGTTCCCAATTCGGCGACACGTTTCGGCGGAATTTGAAAATAGTCGGAGGCCCCTACGGCATTGCGGTCATGAACGCGCAAAACTTTTTGCGCCATATGGGCAGGTCCGGATGCATCGTCGGCGCCAGCATTCCGCGGCCGAGGCAGAAAGAAATCGCTTCGATGCCGATCGGTAACTCCGCCCGGTGCGCTTCCCGCGCCGCCGGCAAGTCAGGCGCGCTAGCCAAGCCGAAACGCCGGGACATCTCCGAAAACCCCCTATCGAGCGCCTTGATCCCCATGCGCTCCGTCTGGGGCACATGTGGTTCTCGGTCGGTGATCACCGTCAGCAGCACGATGCGGTCGTGCAACACCCTATTGTGCCGCAAGCTGTCGACCAGGGCAGACGACACGGTCTCGCGCCGGGCGACCAAATAGATCGCGGTTCCCCTGACCATGGTCATCGTATCGGGATCAAGGTCGGCGATGAATTTCCGACGTTGCGGGGTATTCTCACCGGTCCGCGCCAGCACGACCTAGCGGCCGCGGCGCCAAGTCGACCACGCCGAAGAAGCTGATCACCACCACGCAGACCGACAGGCTCCAGCGCCACTGGCGCCGCGCCACCACCGCCAGCAGCCCGGTGGTGATCACCATCGTGCCGGAAACCGCGATTCCGTAGGCGGCAGCCAGTTTGTCTGACGATCCGAATGCCACTACCAGCGCGATGACACAGGCCACCAACAGCCAGTTTATCTGTGGCACATAGACCTGCCCGATCGCCTCATTGGAAGTTTGGTCCACATCCAGCCGGGGTAACAGGCCAAGCTGCATTGCCTGCTGTGACAGCGAGAAGGCGCCGGAAATCACCGCCTGGGAGGCGATTACCGTCGCTGCCGTCGCCAGCAGCACAATCGGGTAGAGCGCCAAACCGGGAAACAGACGGTAGAACGGACTGTCCACTGTGTCGGGGTGCGCCAGCACCAGGGCACCCTGGCCGAAATAGTTAAGCATCAGCGCCGGCAGCACGAAGGTGAACCAGTCAAGCCGAATCGGGCCGTGGCCGAAACGGCCCATATCGGCCTACAGGGCCTCGGCCCTGGTCAAGGCAAGCAACGCCGTGCCCAACGATTGAAAGCCGATCGCATACCTGGAATCAAGCGCTGCCAGCGACGCTGACCATGATCAGAACCAAATGCTGGCGCGGATCGGTCTCGGTATGCGCGGCCAGGCCCAGCAGCGACATGATGCCGCCCTCGCCGTCGTTGTCGGCCCGCATCACGAACAACACGTATTTGGCGGTGACTATGATCATCAGCGCCTAGAACATCAGAGGCAGCAATCCAAGGACGATATCGGCTGAGCTGCCGCCCGCCGCCTTCAGGCATTCGTGAAGGGTCTAGATCGGATTGGTGCTGATGTCGCCGTAGACAACGCCCAATGCCCCAATAACCAACGCCCGCCGCCTCGGATTCTTGCTATCGTTCATTCCAAAGCAACACGTGATGGCATTCGGGTGCTCCCCGGCTTTAATCTAACGCCGCAGGCAAGGAAGCATGGAGCTCCGCCCCAAACCCCGCTGGGGAAGCGCCCCGGTGCGCCCAACCTAAGAAAGGGATTCAAAGGGGCGACTGCCCCTTTGCGGGTTTGGGCGTAGCAGGCAAAGGTTCGGACTGGCCTGCTCAGGCCAGTTGGAATGCCTGCGGAGGGAGAAGCCCAAGCTTTCTCGCCTGCGGCGTCAGTGCCGGAAATGACGCATCCCGGTCATCACCATGGCGATACCGGCGGCATCGGCGGCAGCGATAACCTCGTTGTCGCGGATCGAGCCGCCCGGCTGGATGACGGCCGTGGCGCCGGCGGCGATGGCTGCTTCGAGGCCGTCGGCGAACGGGAAGAACGCGTCCGACGCCACCACGCTGCCGTGGGTCAGTGGCGTATCGAGGCCGGCGGCGCGCGCGACCTCGGCGCTTTTCCAGGCGGCGATGCGGGCGCTGTCGACACGGCTCATCTGCCCGGCGCCGATGCCGACGGTGGCGCCGGCGTGGGCGTAGACGATGGCATTGGATTTGACGTGCTTGCAGACGCGGAAGGCGAACAGCAAATCGAGCAGTTCGGCGTTGGTCGGCGCACGGCGCGTCACGGTACGGAGCTGTTCAGCGAGCACCCGGCCCGCATCACGAGTTTGAGCCAGGAAGCCGCCGGCGACGCTGCGCCAGGTCATGCCGCCGGAGGCTGGATCGGGCAGCCCGCCGGTCAGCAGCAGGCGGAGATTCTTCTTGCGCGCCAGGATTGCCCGAGCCTCGGGATCGGCATCCGGTGCCACGATCACTTCCGAGAATGTCGAAAGGATCCTTTCCGCCGCCGCGGCGTCAAGCGTGCGGTTGACGGCGACGATGCCGCCGAAGGCGGACACCGGATCGCAGGCCAGCGCGCGGTCCCAGGCCTCGGCCAGACTGGCCGCCGAGGCCACGCCGCACGGATTGGCATGCTTGACGATGACCACCGTCGGTGCGTCGAATTCGGCCACGCACTCGAACGCCGCGTCGGTGTCGTTGAGGTTGTTGTAGGACAGTTCCTTGCCCTGGATTTGTGTCGCGGTGGCAATGCCGGGCCGCGTTCCGGTGGCGTAGAACGCCGCCGCCTGGTGCGGATTTTCGCCGTAGCGCAGCGTCTGGCGCAGGGTGCCCGAGACCGTGATGCGGCGCGGGAATTCCTGCCCGTGTTGTCGGGCGAACCACCCGGAGACGGCCGCGTCGTAGGCGGCGGTGCTGGCATAGGCGTCGGCTGCTAGTTGGCGGCGCAGCGCCAGTGAGGTGCCGCCATGCGCGGCGATCTCGTCCAGTGTAGCCTGATACTGGCTGGCCTCGGTCAGTACGGTGACGAACTCATGGTTCTTGGCGGCGCCGCGGATCAGCGCCGGGCCGCCGATGTCGATGTTCTCGACGCACTCGTCGTAGCCGGCGCCGGCTACGACTGTTGCCTCGAACGGATAGAGGTTGACCGCGACCAGGTCGATCGGCGCGATGCCATGCGCCGCCATCTGGGCCAGGTGCTTGGAATTGTCGCGCCGGCCGAGGATGCCGCCATGGATCTGCGGCACCAGCGTCTTGACCCGGCCATCGAGGATTTCGGGGAAACCGGTGTGGTCGGACACTTCCTTGACCGGTATGCCGGCGGTTCGCAGCGCCTGCGCGGTGCCGCCGGTGGACAAGATTTCGGTGCCGGCCCCGACCAGGGCGCGGGCAAAGTCGAAAAGTCCGGTCTTGTCCGATACCGAGAGCAGGGCGCGGCGGATCGGCACGATGTCGGTCATCTGAAATCCAACCATGGTTGAGCCTGCAGGCGCGGGCATAGGCTCAGAGCCCGAGCAGGTCCAGCGTGCGCGCGGCCACCCGCGCCTCATTGAATTCCTTCTCCGCACGCTCGCGGCCGGCGCTGCCCATGCGTTGGCGCAACGCCGCATCAGCGGTCAGCCGGAGCAGGCCGGCGGCCAGGGCATTCACGTCGCGCACCTTGACCAGCAGTCCGGTTGTCTCCGGCACGACCTGCTGGCGCGGGCCGGCGATGTCGCTCGCCACCACCGGCAGTCCGGACAGCATCGCCTCGATCACCGACATCGGCAGCGCCTCGAAATAGCTCGGCAGTACGAAGATGTCGGCGGCCGCCAGGATCGCCGCCACGTCGTGCCGGTAGCCGAGCAGACGTAGGCGGTCGCCGAGCCCCGCGCCCCGCAGCAAGACCGCCATGTCGTCACCACGGTCGGAGGCCAGGCGCTCGCCGACGACCCAAAGCTCGGCGTCAGGCACCTGGCGCATGGCCTCGGCGAGTTCGGAAAAACCCTTGTCGCGGATTAGCCGGGCGACCGCGACGATTACCACCCGGTTCGGCACCGCAGGATCAGACGGCGCGTCAAGCTCGGCCCGGATGCGGGCCCGGGCCACCGGATCGGGGCGGAAGACCGTCGGATCGCGGCCGTTGCCGATGGCGACCGGGTTGGCGAAGATATGCAATTTCCTGGCGTCGCCTGCTTCGGCGGCGGATACCGTGAAGAAGAAGTCGGTGACCCGGCCGGCGATCCATTCCATGACGAACCCGGCGGTACGGCGCGCCAATCCGCCATCCTGGTTGAACAGGAAGCCGTGGCAGGTATAGGCGATTACCGGCACGCCGGCGACGCGCGCGGCGATGCGGCCAAGAAAGCCGGTGATCGGCATGTGGGCATGGACTAGGTCAGGCTTCTCCGCTCGGAACAGCTTTACTAACGCAACGAACGCGCGGAGATGGGCCATTGGCGACAGGTTGCGACGGAAAGGTAACGCGACCACTCGAAATCCCTCCGCGCGGGCGTCATCGAGCAACGGACCCTCGGCCGCCACGCCGATTACCTCATGACCGCGATCACGCGCCGCCCGCATCAACGGCAGCAGGAAATGCCGCAACGAGAAATCGACGTTGGTCAGCTCGATTATTTTTTTGGATGGCATGACGTCGGAAGCAATGCCGCAAGCGCCCTGATTTGACCATTGCCCAATCGAGGGTGTGACACCGAAATCGAGAGTATCGCCTGATGACAATATGTCGAATAAAGGAGTCCGTTGCGGAAACCAAACTACAGGCAACGTTTCGTGGTATTAGGCATGGCAGTTTGCAGGTTCGCAGACGCGAATTCGCGAGCATGGGTAAAAACTAGCGATATGGACCGAAACCGTGTCTACGACAGCCTTCGCCGGGCATAGATGGGGGCGACTTGGACATGGCGTCCGAAAGGCGTGATCCATGATCGATAAGGTGGTGTCGAAAGACGCTATCGTGTCTGAAGACAAGCTGCCGGAGGATACCTCATCCGCACAGATATTACCGCTATGCGCTGAGGATGTCTCCGTCTCTCGGCGCAAAGTCGAGAAGGCTGTGGTCTGAGAGTTGCGCGCCACCCAATCGCGCGACGTTTTGGGCAATGAGGAGCTGACCACTAAACGGGTCGAGATTGAATGTGTCCCGATCTTTCGCCTTGTGGAGGCAGCGCCCGCAGTGCGGGAGGAGGGAGATACGACGATCATCCCGGTCGTGGAAGAGGTCGTCGTTGTGGAACGCCGGCTGATGCTCAAAGACGAAGTTCGACTCCGGCGCATCAAGACCACGGAACATCATATCGAGACTGTCGTTGTTCGGGAGCAGGGGTTTCTGTTACCCGAACCAACTTTGGTTCAATCATCCCAGTAACCCGACCGGTGGTGCCAACTTCATCGGCGACGGCCCTATTACCTGAATACAACTTCCAAGCTTGCGGAGAAATACCATGGCCGATGAAATCATTGTCGCCGTCTATGATACCGCGGCCCATGTTGACGCGGCCATGCGGGACCTTCACACCGCCAACGTACCCGAGGGTGTCATCGACGTGCATGCCGGAACCGGCGGGACGACCACTGAGACCACTTCGATGGCCGGCAGCACCTACAACCCGGCCACCCCGGTTCGGGAAAAAGGTTTCTGGGCTAGCCTGTTCGGTGGCGAAACCGAAGATGACACCACAGTCTACGACCGTAGCCTGCATAGCGGTTCAACCGTCGTTACGGTGAAGGTGCCGGAGATACATGTCGCCCGCGTCATAGAAATCCTTGAAGCGCACAACCCGATCGATATCGACGAGCGTGCGGCCGGCTATGGCCTGGCTCAAACCACGACAACGACCCGTATACCGACGGTAACGCTGCCGGTCGCCACGGCAGGTATGGCTTCCATGACCGGAACGACGGCAACCACCGGCACCGAGGGCGGCGTGATCCAATTTGCCGAGGAAAGCCTGGCCGTCGGCAAGCGCCTGGTCAACCGTGGCGGCACCCGCATCCGCCGGTTTGTGGTCGAGACCCCGGCCGAGGAGCGGGTCACGTCGCGTGACTAGAAGGTGACACTGGAGCGCCGTCCGGTGATCGATGGCCGCGCCGTTATCGATGCCGATTTCAGCGAGAAAATGATCGAGATGACTCACACCAAGTCTCATTGATCAGAACCCGTGTGCCCAGTCGCGCAGTCCGAGCGACATGATGCGCCAGGGTTGATTGGCGAGACGGTTTCAGGCGTAGCAGCAGTGGTCGAGAATGTTGTCGTAGGATGTGAAGACACGGTTGGACAGCCAGTTGTCGCGCATGAACTGCCAGACGTTTTCCTGCGGGTTGAGCT
>JAYTTA010000482.1:0-3807 GCA_043745345.1 Acetobacteraceae bacterium
GCTTCGCCGAACCGGATCGAGGCGTCGGTGTCGCTGCGCCAGTGGATGCCTGCATGAATGCCGTGCCCGAAGGAGATGTTGTGGGCGAGTTTGTGCAGCTCGCCGGTGATCGTCATCATCGACGCGTCGGCCCCGACATAGGCCGGCCGGGAGAGCCCGTCGCTGGTGGGCGCGATGGGCTGGGCGTATTTCTGAACCTTCTGCTCACAGGCGAAGAAGAATTTGAGCGCGGTGATGCAGGCGCCGGCCACGCTACCGTGGCCGGTCGGGTAGGCGGGGTGCAGGGGAGAGCCTTCCGGGAAGGCCTGGCTCAGCAGGTAACTGCCATAGCGGTCGTGGCTTGCCGCCAGCGCGTTGGAGGTGAGTACGATCGGGTGCACCTGGGCCATAGGAGGAAACGGGGTTCCGACCTTCTGCAGGTGAACCAGGCCGCCGCCGGCTTCGGGCCGATGGCGCAGATGGACGACCCATTTCTGATACCAGACAGCGTTCAGTGCCGTCTTGGCGACGGCGCCGAGGGTGGCCGCGATGTCCGGCCCGCCAAAGGTGCCGAAGGCTTTCTGTCTCGTGTAGGGCGTTGCGGAGGCAGGGCTGTAGGGTGTGCCGTGGTTGAGCGAAACGCCCCAGCTGCTCATCACGAGATAGGCCGTGAAATAGGCCTGATAGAGTTCGTCGACATGAGTGAAGGCGGCAAGGGCCCGGCCGTTCTGCATGTAGCGGTGGAGCGGGTCGTTGGTGAGGGCGTCGGTGGGACCACCGCCGTTCTGGATCTTGAACCACTCTGGCTGTTCAGTCATGAAATCGCGGCCGGGGAGGTAGGCCTGCATCGCCTGATCGATGTGTTGGCCGCCGAACTCGGTTGGAAAGATGCAGAACTGCGAGATGTAGGGACCAACGAGTTCGCCGCGAAAGCCGCCGCGGAAAAGCAAATCCGGGGTGACGGCTCCACCTGATTTCGGGCCTGAATAGTGGGCCGTGTGGTTGGTGAGTTCCGCGGCCGCCAGTTTTGCGATCGGGTTGCCGGCGTAGTCGGTGAAGGCGACGTCGCGCAGCAGTGAAGCCCAGTACAGTTCGATCAGCTCGACGGCGTAGTCCCGGCTATCGACGGTGGGCGCGGCCGGGGCGGCGAAGGCCTGGCTATCCGAGCCCACGGGTTGGCGGGCGAAGGCGCCCTGCGGATCGTTGAGCTTGGCAGGGCCGCCGAGTGTCACCAGCTCGAAGCTGGAGGTGGGATTGGGAAGAGTCTTTCCGTCGCTGGTCCCGAGTGCGTTGCGAAACGCGATGAAGGCGTTCGGGTTGACGACGCCGGGGGTATCCTGCTTGAGGCCCTTGCTGTAGCTGCCGGAATGGTCGGTCCAATGGGTCTCGTCGGTGTTGGGGGTCTGTGCGGCCAGGGTCAGCGCGCCGGCTGGCGCCGCGGTGCCAAAGCGGGTGCGAATGGCGTCCGCGGCGCGCCGGCTGGTCGGGAATGTCGGGATCGCAGCGGGAAGCGGCAGTTTTGTAAGATCGGCCATTGTTGCATCCTTCTTTTCGGGGTTTTCGGGCGGGTAGCGAAATAACCAACCACCAGTGCCCTAGAAGGAAAGCGGATGCGTGAGTAGTGCCGCAGTGATGTGCATCACCAATCACAAGACATTATTACTCTTTATTGTGTATTCCGAAATGTATTTGGGAATTTATCAATCCATCGTTACGGCTGAAAATAACGTTTTTTTGCAGTTGAGCATCGTTGCATTTTGTCAGGTTTGGCCGGGACACGGTGAGGGGTCATCATGCCAGGCCCGGCGACAATGTTGTGGATGGGGCATCGCAAGCACGATGCCCTAAGTCGAGGGGTTACAAGGGGCTAGCCCCTTGGCGGGTCTGGGCAGAGCCCAGCCTTGCTACGCTATCGGCCGCTTCATCTTGCACGTAGTCGGCTGGGCGGTTTCGGGGCCAAGGATGGTGGTGTCGGTTTTCCAGCCGAGGCCGGTTTTCTCCGACTGGAATTTCGTGCCTTTGGTGAAGGTGCCGACGTAGTAAGCCATCAGGACCTGGTGGTCCTCGGCGCGGAGCGTCGCGTCGTGGCCGGCGAGGTCTTTTATGGTGAGGCCGTCGAGGTTGTTGGCGATGGCCAGGGGGTCCGTATTTCCGGCCTTGTTGATGGCGGCCTGGATGAACATCACCGACAGCGGTAGATTGGCGCTGGAGAAATCGAAGTCGTGGCTGTCGTGGAATTTTTGCACCCAGGCTTCGAGGTCCTTGTTCTTGGTCTCGACCGGGATGTTCTCGTTGAAGGCCATCACCGAGTGGATGCGGCCGTCGCCGGTGGGGCCGATGGCGGTCGGGCCGCCGGCGAGGTGGGCGTAGAAGGTGTAGTAGTGCGCGTCGAGGCCTGAGTCGTTGCTGGCCTTGATGAGCAGGTGCATGTCTTTGCCCCAGTTGCCGGTGAGCACGGCCTGGGCGCCGGAGGCCCGGATTTTCGAGACGTAGGGCGAGAAGTCCTGGACCTTGCCGAGGGGGACAAGTTCGTCGCCGACGATCTGGACGTCGGGGCGGAGTTTGGTGAGGTAGGCGCGGACGTCGCGCTGGACGGCCTGGCCGAACAGGTAGTCCTGGTTGATCATGTAGATCTTGGTGATGTTGGCGGGCAGGGCGCGGACCATGATCTCGGATTTCATGGTGGCGTTGGCGTCGACGCGGAAATGCCAGAAGCTGCATTTCTCGTTGGTGAGCTCGGGTGCCACTCCGCCGCAGTTGACGTAGACGATGCGGTGGGCGGGGTTACGCTCATTGTTTTTGTCGATGGCGGAGATGAGCGCGGCGGAGACGTTGGAGGCGCCGCAGTTGAGGACAACGGGGAGGTTCTGGTCGAGCATGGATTGTAGGGCGACGACGGCGTCGGCGGGCAGGCCCTTGTTGTCGATGGGGACGAGTTCGAGGCGTTTGCCGAGCACGCCGCCATGGTCGTTGACCCATTCGACGCCGGACTGGATGTGCTTCATGTTGCCGTCGCCGGTGAGGGCGCCGAAGCCGGAGAGGCCGTCGGTGTAGCCGATTTTCAGGGTGCCGGCGCTTTCGGGGAGCGGGGCGGCCTGGGCGGTAGTCACGGCCAATAGGAAAAGTGCCAGCAGGCGCAGTGGATGCGTCTTCATTGATGGCCTCCCATGTCGCTTTTTCAGCTTTTTATTCTGGCAGTGAGCCTAACTCGGTTTTCCGGTGCGGCGCTACAGGAGTTTGAGGGCCAGGAAGCCGCCGACGATGCCGGCGGCGACCCCGGCCGTGACCAGGCCCAGGCGACGTTCGATGAAGTCGCGGACGGGCTCGCCGAACCAGCGGATCAGGCCGGCGACGAGGAAGAAGCGGGCGCCGCGGGTGAGCAGGCTGGCCATCATGAACATCGGGAAGTTGTAGGCGGCGGCGCCGGCGGCGATGGTGATGATCTTGTAGGGTATCGGCAGCAGGCCCTTAAGCAGGATGATCTCCAGGCCGTATTGGGCGAAGGTGGTCTGGAAGGCGAGAAATTTGCCGCCGTAGCCGTAGAGGGAAAGAATCGGTGCGGCGAGCTGCTGGAACAGGGCGTAGCCGATCAGCCAGCCGAGCGCGCCGCCGGCGACGCTGCCGATGGTGCAGATCAGGGCGAGGCGCCAGGCGCGTTCGGGCCGCGCCAGCGCCATCGGGATCAGCAGGACGTCGGGCGGGATGGGGAAGAAGCTGGCCTCGGCGAAGGCGATGGCGGCCAGCCACCAGGGCGCGTTGTTCGAGGCGGACAGGGCCAGAATGCGGTCGTAGAAGCGGCGCAGCATCTTGAATTCCCCGTGGTGCGGC
>JAYTTA010000483.1:0-3803 GCA_043745345.1 Acetobacteraceae bacterium
TTGGCCATGATCATTCTCCCAGCGACTGGGAGAGATCAGCGAGGCATGGCGAGCCCTCGTTTTCCAAAAGGTTGGAAATGGTGCTTTCGAAGGCGTCGAATGCGGTGAAATGCATCGGGAGGCCGATGTCGTGGCGGTGTGCGACCGTCATAAATTTTAACTCCTGGTTTATAATACCGATCGTGTTTAGCTCACATATATTTGAAGTCTGCAAGATAAAAATTTCGTGAGAAACAGGTTCCTAAATGTTTCTAATGAAACTACAAACTTTACTTAGCTTCTGGGCAAGCTATTAATTGAAGTCTGACTATTAAATTCTACGTCCAGGAAGCTGTATTGTTGCAGACGAAATAATGTATTAGATCACCGGTGATAACAAAGTCGCGATAAGTACCAAAATCGGTTCTGTGCCATGTTTTTCCACGTAGGTTTAGGCATACTGGCTACGTTACGAAAAGGTAGTGCTATGAAAGTGCTGATTATATCGAAAATACACTTTTTACGGGAAATGCTGGTCAAAGCGTTAGGGCCAGAGTGGGATAGCATTGCAGTTAACGACAACAATTCCGAATCCTTGGACTGTGCCGATACCCGACCGCCAGATGTCGCTATCGTCGATTCGTCACATCCCGACGGCTTCGCCCTGGTTTCCGCGCTGCGCTCGCGCTTTCCCGATGTCAGCATCGTCGTGCTCGCGGTCGCCAGCCAGGACGACGACTTCATCGCCTGGGCCAAGATCGGGATCTCGGGCTATGTCGAGCCAGATACCTCGATCGAGGGGCTGGTCAGCAGCATCCGCCGATCGGCTGCCGGCGAGGTCGTGTGCCCGCCGCGGATGACGGCGCTGCTGCTGAACCGGTTCGGTGAATATTCGAACGCCAACCCCGCCAAGGCCGGCCTCCACGGACTTACTGGACGTGAGCGGGAGGTGCTGGAGCTGCTTGCCGAGGGGCTCTCAAATAAGCTGATCGCCCGGCGCCTGCGGATCGCCGAGGCAACGGTCAAGAACCATGTCCACAGCATCCTCGAAAAGTGGAACCTTCGAAGTCGTGGCGAAGCGGCCGCCTGCTTTCGCCAGTCGACGCAGTCCGCCACTGGTTCCCATTTCATCGGTCGAGCCCAGAATTCCGGAAATGTCGCATCCGGTCAGGTCCGGCGGACTGCCGCTGCGCCGGCCTGGAAGAATGCGTTCCTTCGTTCTCCGTAAGAAGCCAACACGGTAAGAGAGAGCAACGGCTCTCCATCCATTGGGATTCCAATTGCCGAAGGCGGCAATCGGAACGTTGACCCGCTCAGCCCGAAACTCCGCCGGGCAAGCGCCCCCTAGGCGTAGCCCTTCAGGAAAGAAGGCCTAAAGGATCATAGCCCCGATTCTTGAATGTGGGGGCGCGATTTAAGGCCGATACCCGACGCTTAATAGACGTTACGGTGAAATACCAGCGACACCCCCGTCATCACCAAAATCCGGAGATCCATCAGGATCGACCAGTTGTCTATATAGGCGAGGTCGAACTCCACCCGGCGCTGCATCTTGTCGAGCGTATCCGTCTCGCCGCGAAGCCCCTTGATCTGCGCCAGACCGGTAATGCCTGGCTGGACCCGGTGACGGCCAAGATAGTCGTCGATCAACGCCGCGTACTGGTCATTATGCGCCAATGCGTGCGGCCGGGGGCCAACCAGCGACATGTCGCCGCGCAGCACGTTGAACAGCTGCGGCAGTTCGTCGAGGCTTAATCGCCGCAACACACGGCCGATGCGGGTTACCCGCGCATCGCCCCGCTGCGCCTGCGGCACCTCGGTCTCCGCGCCGGTGCAGTGCTTCATGCTGCGGAATTTGAACACCACGATGATGTTGTTGTTGAAGCCAAGCCGCTTCTGCCGGAACAGCACTGGGCCGTCGCTGTCGAGCTTCACCGCCAGCGCAATCAGGAGCATGAATGGTGCCAGCAACACGATCAGCACAGCGGCGAGACTGGCGTCCTCCAACCGCTTGATGATGCGGTTCCAGCCGTTCAGCGGCTTGCGGTGGATGGTCAGCACCGGATTGTGCAGGAACCAGCCGATATCACGCACCGGCGTACCAAGCTCGGCGACCCACGGGCAGACCCGCACGTTGGTCGGAATGGTGCCGAGCTTTCGCAGCACCGCCGGCAACCCGGCTGCGCTGTCACCAGAGGCTACCACCAACACTTCGTCGATGCGGAACAGCCGCGACAGCGCGAACAGCTCCTGAATGCCGTTCTTCTGCTCGCCCGCCAAATCGCCGGAAAACAGCCCGACCAAGTGAAGCCGGCCCGGGTCCGAGGCCTGCATGCGGTCCAGCAACGCGCGGCCGCCGCCGCCGAGTTCCACGATGGCCACGGTGCGGGCAAGTCTTCCCTGCCGAGTCCATCGCCGGGTCTGGGTGATGCTCCAGGCTCGGAGCATAGCAAAACCGCCCAACGCCAGGCCGTACCAGCTTCCAACCCAGAGGCGCGAGTAATCCTCGGACGTCTTGGTCAGGTAGCCGAGTGTAAGCAGGACGACGAACGTCATCGACCAGGCGCGAACGCTGCGGCCGATCTGCGCGCGTAAACCCTCGTCGCGCGCCGCATCATAAGCGCCGGAGAAATGCATGACATTGATGGTGATCACCAGCGCCAGCAGGGTGGTCGAAAAGATCTCAAGCGGGATCGGCCCCAGACCATGGCGCAGCACGTAGGTAACCAACGCGGTCAGCAGCACGATCAGCGCGTCGCCAACCCAAAGTCCGTCAGCCAGCAGCCGTGCCGGATCGCCGCCGGAGGCGAAGGCGCGGGCGCCGGCGCGAGCCCGATGCCAGCCCTGCGCCGCGCTGGGGAAAACCCGGCTGTCGCGCGTGGTTTGCTGACCTTCCGGCTTACCGATCCGGTCCTTGATCAGATCAGGGTTCATCGGGGAAGCGGCACCGGCACCGGGCGCCGGCGATGCCGGAACATTGCGAGCTGCAGCGCTTTTTGGATACGCTCGTCAAGGTCAGAACCAGGTGCCGAGCCAAACCGCGCGGCTGCACGCATCCTCATCTCCTCAAGCGACGCGGGAATCGTTGCAAGGGCGATATCCAACGCCACCGCCATGCCGCCAGGCCGCAACGGATCAAAGATCCAGCCGGTCTCGCCAGGGGTGATCAGCTCGCGCACCGCCGAGACCCGGCTGCTGCCAAGCACCGGAAGGCCGGCGGTCAGGGCTTCAAGAATTCCGTGGTTGATGGGATCCGATAAAGCAGGCACCACCAGCAAGTCGCATTTAAGAAACAACGCCGCCAGCTCCGGCCGGGGCAGTTCACCCACAAAATGCTGCTCGAGATTGGGTGGGGTAGGCTGCGCCTGAAGCACTCCACGCAGGCAGCCGTCCCCGGCCCACCAGAGATCAACGATCTTGTCGGGGTTGCGGACTGCCCAGCCCTGGGCACAGCCGAGGAAGTCAGCAACGCCGGCTTCGGGCTCCAGGTCGCCGACGTGGATCAGGTGATGGATGTTGGCATCCACCCGCGGCCGAAGCGCTGCGGCAAACATGCCGAAATCATCAGCGGCATCCGACAGCAGCACGATCCGCGACGCCGGTATGCCTAAGGCGCGGATCGCATCAGCCACTGCCGAAGACGCCGTCAGCACGACATCCACCCCGGCCAGGATGGCACGATGCGAACGGCGCAAAGGCTGCGGAAGCCGTGTCACGCGCAGCAGCAGCGGCACACGCGACAACATTGGCAGGCGCGACATCAACCGGCGGTGGGCCACGGCGCGCAGAGTCGCTATGCCGAAATCCTGGCAGACATGCAGTGC
>JAYTTA010000484.1:0-3762 GCA_043745345.1 Acetobacteraceae bacterium
CTTAAAACTTGTCGCAACGCCAGGGAAAAAAATGTCCAAACCAATGCTCGAAGGTAAAGTCGCAGTCGTCACCGGCGCCGGCGGCGGCATCGGCCGCGAGATCGCCATCATGATGGCCGCGGCCGGGGCGAAGATTATCATCAACGACCTCGGAGCCTCGGTCACTGGCGAGGGTGCCTCGGCGACGCCGGCGCAGCAGACCAAGGCGATCATCGAGCAGAAGGGCGGCCAGGCCGAGATCAACACGGAATCGGTCGCCACCTGGAGTTCGGCCGAGAAGATCATCCAGTCGGCGCTCGACCATTACGGGCGCATCGACATCGTAATGAACAACGCCGGCATCCTGCGTGACGTGATCTTCCACCGCATGACCGAGGATGACTGGCAATCGGTCATCAATGTGCATCTGTCCGGCGCGTTCTACACCTCGCGCGCCGCCGCCACCCATTTCCGCAAGCAGGAAAGCGGCGCCATGGTGCACATGTCGTCGACCTCCGGGCTGATCGGCAATTTTGGCCAGGCCAACTACGCCGCCGCCAAGCTCGGTATCACCGCGCTGTCGAAGTCGATCGCGCTCGACATGGCGCGCTACAACGTGCGCTCGAACTGCATAGCGCCCTTCGCCTGGAGCCGCATGACCAGCTCAATCCCTGCCTCGACGCCCGAGGCGCAGGCGCGGCTGGAGAAGATCAAAGTGATGACGCCGGACAAGAACGCGCCGATGGCGGTGTTCCTGGCTTCCGACGCGGCCAAGGAGGTCACCGGCCAGGTGTTCGGCACCCGCAACAACGAGATCTTCCTGTTCAGCTCGCCGAAGCCGTTCCGCAGCGTGCACCACGACGGCGGCTGGACACCCGAGCAGTGCGCCGAGATCGCGCTGCCGGCACTAAAGCCGTCATTCATGCCGCTCGACCGGTCGGGCGACGTGTTCGGCTGGGACCCGGTCTGATCCCATTTCCCGACGTTGGCGCGGCGCTGTGGGCGCCGCGCCGGATCGCGCTGATCGGCGCTTCCACCGATCCGGCGCGGCTGACGGCGCGGGCGCAAATCTATCTTCGCCGCCACGGATTTTCGGGCGAGCTGTTTCCGGTTAACCCTCGCGCCGACACGGTCCTGGGGGAGCCCGCCTGGAAATCGCTGCGCGACGTGCCTGGCCCGGTCGATTTCGCCTATATACTTGTGGGTACCCAACACGTCGTCGCGGCGATCGAGGATTGCGCCGAACTAGGCGTGAAAGTGGCCTGCGTGCTGGCCGATGGTTTCGCCGAAGCGGGGCCGGACGGCATGGCGTTGCAGAAGCGCATGCTGGACGCCGCAGCCGGCGGCGGCGTGCGGCTGCTCGGTCCCAACTCGATGGGGGTGATCAACATCCCTGCCGAAATCGCCTGCTCGGTCAACGCGGCACTGGAGGCGGAAAGGCTGCTGCCGGGACGCTGGTCGCTGGTGTCGCATTCCGGTAGCGTCATGGGCACGCTGATTTCGCGCGCACAGGCCCGCGGCTTCGGTTTCGCCAAGATCATCGGCACCGGCAACGAGGCTGATCTGTCGGCTGGCGAAATTGCTTCGTTGCTGGTGGACGACCCCGAAACCAACGCGATCCTGCTGTTCCTGGAAACCATCCGTCGGCCGGAGCTGTTCGAGGAAGCGGCCCGCCGGGCCCATACAGCCGGAAAACCCATCGTCGCCTACAAGCTTGGCCGCTCGGCCCAGGCGGCAGCACTCGCCACTACCCATACCGGCGCCATCGCCGGGTCGGACGCCGCGGCCGACGCGTTCTTCCGCGCCATCGGCATAGTGCGCGTCGACATGCTGGAAACGCTGTTGGAGTTGCCGCCGCTGCTGCTTGGCCGTGCGCCGTTGGAAAAACCACGCCGCGCGGTGCGGATCGTCACCACCACCGGCGGCGGCGGCGCCATGGTGGTCGACCGGCTTGGGCTGCTCGGCATCGCCACCGCGGACATGCTCGACACCACGCTGGCCGGCGCCGATCAGGCCACGGTCAGCCGCGCCCTGTCGCTGGCGCGCGAGTCCGACGATGCCGACATCGCGATTGCGGTGATCGGTAGCTCGGCACAGTTCCGCCCGCAGGACGCGGTCGCCGGGGTGATTTCCGCGGCCGGCAAAAACCCGGTCTGCGCCTTCCTCGTGCCCCAGGCCGATGTGTCGCTGACGCTGCTGGCGGAACACGGCATTGCTGCGTTTCGTACGCCGGAGAGCTGCGCCGATGCCGTACGGGCCTACATCGATTGGCGCGCGCCACGCCTGGCGTCCGATTGCGGCGATATCTCGGCGGCACGGGCGTTGCTCGATGCCGCCATCGACGAAACGGGCGCCCGCAACCTGTTTGCCGCCCTCGGCATCGCCGACGGCGCGGTCTCGGTGGATCCGGCCTGCTTGCCCGCACTCGCCTATCCGGTCGCGCTGAAGGGCGTGTCAAGCACCATCGCGCACAAGACCGAGGCCGGCGCCGTGCGGCTGAACATCGCCAACGAGGCTGATCTGCTGGCCGCGATGACGGAAATGCGCTCACGCCTGGGCGGGCAGATAACCGGTTTCCTGGCCCAGCCGATGGCACGGGGCGTCGGCGAGGCCATCCTCGGCTACCGCCGCGACGCGCTAGTCGGCCCTGTTGTGGCGCTCGGCGCCGGCGGCGTGCTGGCAGAGGTCTACGCCGACATGGTGCTGCGGATGGCGCCGGTCACCGAGGCCGAGGCGATGGAGATGGTTATGGAAGTCAAGGGTTTGGCGCCCGCCCGCGGCTTCCGCGGCCTGCCGAAGGGCGACCTGGCCGCGTTGGCATGCGCGGTCACTGCATTTTCCCGGCTTGCCGCCCTGGCGGATGTGGTGGAGGCCGAGATCAACCCGATGATCGTGATGCCGGTGGGCCAGGGCGTGGTGATGGCGGATGCGCTGCTGGTGAGAAGCTAGATTGGGCACTTCCTCCGCAGGTATTCCAACTGGCCGAAGCCGGTTACTGAAAACCTTGGCCTGCGACGTCCAGACCCGCCAGGGATAGCGTTCCTGGACCCGCCTAACTGAAATTTTTACGCTCGAAACGAGGAGTCGATACGGTCGAGCCTCCGTAGCAGGGCGTCCCACTCGCGCAGTCCGTAGCGGCGCACCACCCCCGGTTCGTACATCGCGACAGCCTTGTCCACGACGTCCTGAGCCAGAATGTTGAGCGGCGTGTTGCAGGCCATCGCGGCAAGCTGCGCCTGACAGGAGCGTTCCATCCCGTACATATAGTTGAAGGTTTCCGCGATCGTCGGGCCGACGGTCAGCAAGCCGTGATTGCGCAGAATCATGCAGTTATGCGCACCGAGATGGTGGGCCAGCACGTCGCGCTCGGCCGGATCGCGCTCCGGTCCATTGAAATCGTGGTAGGCGACGCGGCCGAAAAACCGCGTCGCGGTCTGCGTGAGCGGCAACAGCCCGCATTTTAATGCTGAAACAGCCATGCCGGCGACGGTGTGGGAGTGCATCGCCGCCATCGCATCCGGGCGCGCCCGATAGATCGCGCTGTGAATCACGAACCCGGCCGGATGCAGACCGTACTCGGCATCCGCCTGATGCAGCACGTGGCCGTCGAGGTCGACCTTCAGAAAGCAGGAGGCCGACGTCTCATCGAACAGCATGCCGTGCGGGTTGATCAAGAAATGGTTCGGCGCATCCGGCACCCGAGCCGAGATGTGGGTGTAGATCATATCCGACATGCCGTACAGCTCACACAACCGGTAGGCGGCTGCCAGATCGGTTCGTACC
>JAYTTA010000485.1:0-3760 GCA_043745345.1 Acetobacteraceae bacterium
TGCTCGGCCAGCCGCCAGCCCGGCTGCGCGAAACCCTCCGGGCCGCGGGCACATCTTGGATCGAAGACCCCTCCAATTCAGACGCTGCCGCGCTGCGGCCACGCCTTCGGCTGTTGCGGCGCGACAGCGAGGGGGCCGGCAGCGCCACTGCTTTCTTGACAGAAGCCGCCGCGGCAGCAGCCACGCGGCGCCGGACCCGCGAAATTGCGTGTGCGGCGTTCATGGCGGCGCATGTGACGCTGCGTCCGCAGGGTTTCGCGATCCTGCCAGATGGACCGGTTCCCACCGACGTACTCCGCGCCCTGGCGCGAATGGTGTCGGGCAGCCGGTATCCGCCGTCCCATGCGCTTGTCGGTGAGCTCGCGAAACACCCTCGGCCAGCAACCTTTGCCGGCGTGCGGCTGATGCGATGGCGATCGCGGATGATTTTGCTGCGTGAGGCCCGTGCCATGGCGCCGCCTCGGGCGGCGGTTGCCGGCGTGGTCTGGGACGGACGGTTCAAGTTGCTTGGCTCAGTTGCCGTCGGCATGGAGATTGGGGCACTTGGCGGCGACAGTCGCGCGTTTCGCCGTTGTTCGGATTTGCCGGCCGCAGTGCTCGCTACCCTGCCGGCCTTGCGCGGTAAGGATCGCGAAATAATCGCGCCCCACCTTGGAAAGGCTGGCCTTTGCATCGGCGAGCCTGTCAAGGTAGCTTGGTATCCACCAAATCCGGCAGCGGGTGCCTGGTTTTCCGGCGATTAGCGGATTGGGAGTAGACTGAGGGGATGCGTTCCGTCCGCTGACTTCCCATGTTGACATCTAAGTGCACTGGTAGGGCTTTCTTCGGCACGAGCGTCTATACCGTTCCGTGACAGACCTCGGGCTAATAGCGCTAACTTCGGATCGTCGCAGGATCAACGAGTAGGATCGAGTTAATAGAAATGAGCAATTTCGGCCGCAACCTAGCGCTTTGGGTCATCATCGCACTGCTTCTGGTGGTGCTGTTCAACCTGTTTCAGCCAGGTGCCACCCGTCCGGCATCCAGCCAGGTCGCCTATTCCGATTTCATCTCCGAGATGAACACCGGGCATGTGCGTGACGTCGTCATTCAGGGCCGCACGGTCAGCGGCCAGCTCAACGATGGCCGCAACTTCCAGACCTACACGCCGGAAGATCCGACTTTGGTGCAGCGCCTGACCGATAAGGGCGTACGCGTCATCGCCAAGCCCGAGGATGATGGCGTCAATCCGCTGCTGCACTATTTGCTGTCGTGGTTCCCGATGCTGCTGCTGATCGGCATTTGGGTGTTCTTCATGCGCCAGATGCAGTCGGGCGGTGGCCGTGCCATGGGCTTCGGCAAGTCCCGCGCCCGTCTGCTGACCGAGAAGCAGGGTCGCGTGACGTTTGACGACGTGGCTGGCATCGACGAGGCTAAAAGCGAGCTGCAGGAGATTGTCGAGTTCCTTAGGGATCCGCAAAAGTTCCAGCGGCTTGGCGGTAAGATCCCCAAGGGCGTGCTTCTTGTGGGCCCCCCGGGCACCGGTAAGACTCTTCTCGCCCGTGCCATCGCCGGTGAGGCCAACGTGCCGTTCTTCACGATTTCTGGATCCGACTTCGTCGAGATGTTCGTCGGTGTCGGCGCGTCTCGTGTGCGCGACATGTTCGAGCAGGGCAAGAAGAACGCGCCGTGCATCATCTTCATCGACGAGATCGATGCGGTCGGCCGCCATCGCGGCGCCGGGCTTGGTGGCGGCAATGATGAGCGCGAGCAGACCCTCAACCAGATGCTGGTCGAGATGGACGGTTTTGAGAGCAATGAGGGCGTCATCCTGATCGCTGCCACCAACCGGCCTGACGTGCTCGATCCGGCGCTGCTGCGGCCGGGCCGGTTCGATCGTCAGGTCGTGGTGCCGAACCCCGACGTGAACGGGCGTGAAAAGATCCTGCGAGTTCACATGCGCAAGGTGCCTTTGGCCTCCGACGTCGATCCGAAGACAATAGCTCGCGGCACGCCTGGCTTCTCCGGCGCGGACCTCGCCAACTTGGTCAATGAAGCGGCCTTGCTGGCGGCGCGGATGGGCAAGCGCGTGGTGGCAATGCACGAGTTTGAGTCCGCTAAGGACAAGGTGATGATGGGCGCTGAGCGTCGGTCGCTGGTGATGTCTGAGGCCGAGAAGCGGATGACCGCATACCACGAGGCCGGTCACGCGCTGATCGCCATGCATGAGCCGGAATGTGATCCGGTGCACAAGGCGACGATCATTCCGCGCGGTCGTGCGCTTGGCCTGGTGATGAGTCTGCCGGAGGGTGATCGTTATTCCAAGAGCAAGTCCAAGTTGCTTTCGGAGTTGACCATGGCGATGGGCGGCCGTGCTGCCGAGGAGATCATTTTCGGTGCCGACAAGGTGTCCAATGGCGCGTCCGGCGACATCAAGATGGCGACCGATCAGACCCGGCGGATGATTACCGAATGGGGTATGAGCACCAAGCTCGGCATGATCGCTTATGGCGACAACAGCCAGGAGGTATTCCTCGGCCACTCGGTGACACAGAACAAGAACGTGTCAGAGGCCACTGCGCGGGAGATTGATAGCGAGATCAAGTCGGTGATCGATCGTGCCTATGCGATGGCCAAGCGCATCTTGACCGAGAATGTCGAGGAGCTGCACCGGTTGGCTCGTGGTCTGCTGGAGTACGAGACGCTGTCGGGTGACGAGATCCGCACGGTGCTTCGCGGTGAGCCGGTTATCCGCAAGGTCGTGGACGAGCCGGCGCCAGAAAGCCGCCGGGCATCAGTGCCGAACTCCGGCCGTCCGGCTTCGCCGCCGGCGGGTGGATTAGGCCCGGCGCCGCAGCCAGGTTAGGCCGGATTGGGGCTCTGCCCCAAACTCCGCCGGTCGACAATCTCCCCGACCCGTATTCCTTGAGTGGCGGGAAACGGGAGATAAACTCCCTGGCGAGACCTGGATTTCGCTTGATTGAACCTCTGGGCCTGGTCCCAGAGGTTTCTTTCATTCCCGCGGGTATCGTGCTGCCCTTACGGGGCGGCCCCGGTGGGTTTACGCTGGCACGACTGATCGACTTTGCCAGCGAGCGTATCGTAGCGGTTAGCGACATTCCCGCGGACTGGCTTGAGCTGCTGAACCCCATCGTGCGGCGGCCATCGTCCTGGGCGGGCCTGTTCTGGGATCAGCCCGCTGTCATGGGTATCCTCAACGTAACCCCCGACAGTTTCAGCGATGGCGGCCGATATTCGGACGCCGCCGGTGCCGTTCGCTCTGGTTTGGCGATGGCGCAGGCTGGCGCCGCCATCATCGATGTCGGGGGTGAATCAACGCGCCCGGGAGCGATGGCTGTCTCGCCCGAAGTCGAGCAGCTCCGCGTCTTGCCGGTGGTGCGGGCGTTGGCCGAAGCGGGCTTGCGGGTTTCGGTCGATACCCGCAACGCTGCCACCATGGATCTGGCGCTGGCTGCCGGGGCCACGATCGTCAACGATGTCTCTGGTCTGGCGCATGATGCGCGTTCGGCCGGGGTAGTGGCGCGCCGCGGCGCCAACGTCGTGCTGATGCATATGCGTGGAAATCCGACGACGATGAACAGCCATGCCAAGTATGGGGATGTCGCCGTCGAGGTTGCCGCGGAACTTTTTTTAAGGATTGAAGTGGCGCTGAAATCGGGTGTAGAGCTTCACAGAATTGTGATAGATCCGGGTATCGGCTTCGCTAAGGCGCTACGCCACAACGTGGAATTGCTACGTCATTTCTCTATTTTATGTAACC
>JAYTTA010000486.1:0-14149 GCA_043745345.1 Acetobacteraceae bacterium
CTGTTATGCCAGACGCACTGAGCGGTCCCGGCTTGAGCGGATCCGGCGGCACGCTGCCGGGCGCGACCTCCGGCTCGCTCGAGGTCGGCCATCTCGGGAAAACCTACCCGACCCGGCAGGGCGGCGAGATCCACGCGCTGGAGGATGTCAACCTTCGGATCGAGGCCGGCGAGTTCGTGACGGTCGTGGGGCCGAGCGGCTGTGGCAAGAGCACGCTGCTGAAGATCCTGGCCGGCATCCTGCCCCGCAGCACAGGCCGGGTGGCGCTGCGCGGGCAGCCGGTGGATGGCCCGCATCGCGATGTGGGCGTGGTGTTCCAGGCGGCCGTCCTGCTGCCGTGGTGGACCGTACTGGAAAACGTAATGCTGCCGGTGGTGGTGCAGCGCCGCGATCGCCGTGCCTATGAGGTCCACGCCCGCGCCTACCTGGACCTGGTCGGGCTGCGTGGCTTTGAGGACAAATACCCGAACGAGCTGTCGGGCGGCATGCAGCAGCGCGTCAGCATCTGCCGGGCGCTGGTGCACGACCCCTCCATCCTGCTGATGGACGAGCCGTTCGGCGCACTGGACGCCATGACCCGGGATGCCATGAACCTGGAGCTGCAGCGCATCTGGGCCGAAAGCCGCAAGACCATCGTGCTGGTGACGCACAGCATTCCCGAAGCCGTGTTCCTGGCGGACCGCGTTGTCGTTATGTCGCCGCGGCCGGGCCGGATCACCGACGTCATCGCGATCGACCTGCCGCGGCCCCGAACCCTCGAGGTCATCAACTCGGCCCCGTTCGGTCTCTATGCCGCGCGGATACGGCGGCATTTCGGCGCGGCGGGGGGACTGGACGCATGAGGGCCGCCGGCCCGGGTTTGAACCCATGAGCGGCGCCGTTCCGGCCGGACGCCGCACGGCAGTGCTGTCCGTGCTGCTGTTCGCGGCCGTCGTCGGCGGGTGGGAGGGCCTGGTGTGGCTTCTGGATGTCTCCCGCCTTATCCTGCCGCCACCCAGCGCCATCGCTGCGGCACTGTGGTCCGGCGTGCAAGAGGGCGGTTTCGCCTGGCATTTCTGGGTGACGTTCATCGAAACCATCAGCGGCTTCGTGCTGGGTTCCCTGGTCGGGCTGCTGCTGGGCGGCCTGATCGGGCAATCGCCGCTGTTGGAGCGCGTGCTATATCCCTACGTGGTCGCGTTCCAGACCCTGCCGAAGGTGGCGATCGCGCCGATTATCGTGATCTGGTTCGGATATGGCATCAGCAGCAAGGTGGTGATCACCGCGACGATCGCGTTCTTCCCGGTGCTGGCGAACACCATCATGGGCCTGCGTTCCGCGCCGGCGGACCAGATCGACCTGCTGATCGCCTATACCGCGTCCAACTGGCAGATCATGCGGCTGGTGCGCTGGCCGGCCGCACTGCCCTACATCTTCGTGGGCCTGGACGTGGCGATCGTATTGTCGGTGATCGGTGCCATCGTGGGCGAATTCGTGGGGGCGCAAGCCGGGTTGGGATACCTGATCCTGCAGAAGAACTTCAACTTCGACATGCCCGGCGTGTTCGCCATCCTGCTGATCCTGTCGCTGATGGGGGTGGCGCTGCACCTGCTGGTGACGCTGGTGCAGCGCCGGGTGGTGTTCTGGATGCCGGTGGCGACGGACCGCGTGACCGGTGCTTAGCAAAGGAGCTTACATGAACGATATTTCGCACCTGGTTTCTGCACCGCGGGCGGCCACCCAGGCCGAGATGCCGGTGCTGGATCTTCGCCGCATGGAGACGGACATGGCCGGGCTCGCCGCCGATCTGCGGGCAGCCTGCCTGGAAACCGGGTTCTTCTACGTGGCCCATCACGGTGTTCCCCAGGGGGTCGTGGATGGCGTGTTCGACGCGACCCGGCGATACTTCGCGTTGCCGGAGGCCGAGCGGGTGGACGACGTCATGGATCCGCGCTTTCGCCGCGGCTGGATGCGCCAGGGCATCAACCAACATCCCGGCTACGCGCCCGACCTCAAGGAAAGCTACGAGTTCGGGCTTGACCTGCCGCTTGACGATCCGGACGTGTCGGCCGGGCTGCCGTTGCACGGGCCGAACCGCTGGCCGCCCGCGCATCCCTGGCTGCAACCGGCGGCGGAGGCGTATTTTGACGCGACGCTGGCGCTCGGCAAGCGGCTGCTGCGCGTGTTCGCCGCCAGCCTTGACGTCGATCCGGAGACTTTCCTGCGCCACACGCGCAAGCCGATGGTGCAGACCCGGCTGTTCCACTACCCGCCCCAGACGCCGGCAGACGCTGCCGACGCGTTCGGGGTCGCGCCGCATACCGATTACGGCATGATCACCCTTCTGACCCAGGACCCGGTCGGCGGCCTGGAGCTGCGGCTGCGAAGCGGTGAATGGGTGTCGGCGCCGTTCATCGACGGCACCTTCGTGGTCAACCTCGGCGATCTGTTCCGAGTATGGACCAACGACTTCTACACCTCGAACCTGCACCGCGTGGTGAACCGGGCCGGCCAGGAGCGGTATTCGATCCCGACCTTCTTCAACCTTGACTTCCACGCCCCGGTTGCCTGCCTTCCCGGCTACTCCAGCGCGGAGAATCCTCCCCGATATGCTCCGATCACGTCAGGCGACTATCTGCTGAGCAGGTTCAAGACCGTGCAAAAATATGAGGCTACAGAATGGAAACCTCAAAGCGGCAAACCTCAGCCTGAAGTCTGAGGCTCGGATTTGAATGGCGCGTCAGGATGCTGGCGGTCGAACCGGCCGGGGTGAAATCAGAAAGCCGCCGGCGACGTGTGGCCGGCGCCAACGGAGTATCCGGTGACGTCAGGTCAATTCCATCTCGGCTGGTTCCTGGGCAACAGCTTTGGCGTGCATGGCTGGAACCAGGAATGGGGCGGCACCGGCGGCCGGGACTGGGCCCGGCCTGACCTGCAGATCGAGATGGCCAAATCCCTGGAACGCGCCTGCTTCGACTATCTGCTGCTTGAGGACTCGTCGTTCGTGCCCGACAACTACGGCGCCTCGATGGAGTTCTATCTGGCCCGTGCGTTGCGCGCGCCAAAGAACGACCCGCTGCCGCTGGTGCCGCTGATCGCCCAGGCGACGACGCGGCTGGGCATCGTGCCCACCATCTCGACCTCGTTCTACCCGCCATTCCTGTTGGCCCGCCTGATGGCGACCCTGGACCTGATGTCGGACGGGCGCACGGGCTGCAACTTCGTCACCTCCACCAGCCAGCGCGCGGCGCAGAATTTCGGCCTCGACGAGCATATCGAGCATGACCTGCGCTATGAGATGGCGGACGAGTTCGTCGACGTGGTCTCGCAGCTGTGGTCGTCCTGGGATGCCGACGCCATTGTCCGGGACGAGGCGAGAAGCGTGTTCGCGGACCACGAGAAGGTCCATGCCATCGATTTCAAGGGCCGGTTCTTTTCCTCACGCGGGCCGTTGAACACCGCCCGGCCGCCGCAGGGCAAGCCGGTCCTGGTGCAGGCCGGCGGCTCGCCGCAGGGCCGCCACTTCGCCTCCCGGCACATGGACTGCGTAATCGCCGCGGTCAGCACGGTCGCCGAGATGAAGGAGTTCCGCGCCGACATGCGAACCCGCGTGGCGGCCCAAGGACGTAACCCGGACCACTGCAAGGTGCTGTTCGTCTGCTCGCCGACCCTGGGCGAGACCAACGACGAGGCGAGGCAGCGCCATGGCCGCCGGCAGGAACGCGCGCGCGCCTTCCCGCAGGGGGCGCTAGCACAGATGGCGAGCCTGACCGACGTCGATTTCGCCCGGTTCGACCTCGACGAGCCGATCGAGGAACTGACCACCAACGGCCAGCAGGGCACGTTCAAGCGGTTCATGGCGCAGGGCCGCACGCTGCGCGAAATCGCCGCCAACTACCGGTTCGGCTTCGAGGATATCGTCGGCACCCCCGACCACGTCGCCGGCATCATGGCGGAGGTCATGCAGGAGGTCGGAGGCGACGGCTTCATGTTCGCCGGCGCGGTGACGAGGCGCTATGTGGCCGAGATCACCGACGGACTGGTGCCCGCGCTGCAGCGCCGCGGGGTGGTCCGCAGCGCCTACTCCCATGCCCATTTCCGCGACAACCTGCTCGAATTCTGACCCGGAAGGACGCGGTCCGATGCGGCTCGCCAAGATGATCCTATACCGCCTGCTGTGGATATTTCCGGTGGCGTTCGGCGTCGTCACCATCACCTTCTTCATGGCCCGCGTGTTCAACGGCGACCCGGCGGAGCTGTACACGCCGCCGGAGGCGACCGACGCGCTGCGGGCCCAGATCCGCGCCCAGCTCGGCCTCGCCGACCCGCTCCCGATACAATACATTCACTACCTGCGCACGCTGCTGCATCTCGATCTCGGCACCTCGTTCACCACCGGGCAGAGCGTCGGAGCCGACCTTTGGGACCGGTTGCCCGCGACCCTGGAACTCGGCCTTGTCGGACTGACGTTCGGGATCGCGGCGGGCATTCCACTCGGCGTGCTGGCGGCGGCGAAGCGGGAGCGCTGGCCTGATTTCATGGTCCGTGGCCTGACCCTTGGCGGCATGGCGCTGCCGCAGTTCTGGATCGGTCTCGTGCTGATCTGGATCTTCTTCGTCACCCTGGGCTGGTTCCCCGGGCCGGTCGGCCGGCTGCCGATCGGCGTCGATCTGCCGCCGCGCGTCACCGGCTTCCTGCTGATCGACGCGCTGGCCGCCGGCGATCCGCATCTTTGGTGGCAGGCGCTGCGCCAACTCGTGCTTCCCGGCCTGACGATCGGCGTCACCACCCTGGCGCCGATCGCGCGGGTGACCCGAGCCTCGATGGTCGAGGCGATGCAGAGCGACTACATCCGCACCGCCGTTGCGATGGGCCACGGCCGGCGGGCGGTATGGTTCCGCTACTGCCTGCGCAACGCGCTGCTGCCGGTGGTGACGCTGATCGGCGGCGTGTCCGGCCACATCTTCGGTGGCGCGGTGTTGCTGGAATCCATCTTCGGCTGGCCGGGCATGGGCCAATACGCGCTGCAGGCGATCGAACGGTCGGACTTCGCGGCGCTGCAGGGCTTCGTCATCTATGCCTCGCTGCTTTACGTGCTTGCCTTTCTTGCCGTCGACATTCTTTACATGATCATCGATCCGCGCATGCGGACCTGATGGCGCATGATTTCCGAGCAGATGCCCTGGAATGGGGCTGACTTTTCGAAGAAAAAGCATGGGGCGCCGACCCAAATCCCGCCCCACCTTCAAGCATTTGGGAGCGCCCTGGAGCGCATCCTTCAGGTGACGGCATGGCATGTGGTTTGCGTAACCTACGGTATGGCCGTGATCTCTCCTTGAGCCTTGAAACCAAAGCGGCCCCGATTGCTGGCCACGCCCCCACGGCACCCTCCGGCGGGAGCCTCGGGCGAGCCCCGCTATCCTGGTCTATGAGCATCGGGATCGGCATCCTGCTGGTCTATGCCGCTATTGCGCTGCTGTCGCTGCTGTGGACGCCGTTCGATCCGCTCAAGCCGGGCGTCGGCGAGGGCTACGCGGCCCCCAGCCTCGAATTCCCGCTCGGCACCGACCGCCTCGGCAGCGACATGGTCTCCCGGCTGATGGCCGGCGCCCGCTACGATCTCGGCATCACTCTGGTCGCTGTCGCTCTCGCGCTCACGGTCGGCACCACGATCGGCGTCATCGCCGGCTATTATGGCGGCGTGCTCGATACCGTGATCCTTCGGGCGGTCGAGATCTTCCAGGCCTTCCCCGGGCTGCTGTTCGCCATGCTCGTGGTGCAGGCGGTCGGCCCGGGCATCGTCAACGTCATCCTGGTGCTGTCGTTTGTCGGCATCCCGGACTATCTCCGGCTGGCCCGGGCCGAGATCCGCTCGCGGCGCGGCTGGCAGTACGCCGAGGCCGCCCGCATGGTTGGCAACCGGTCGTGGCGGGTGGCGTTCGTGCACCTGCTGCCCAACAGCGCCGGGCCGCTGCTGGCCTTCACCTCGATCAACGCGGCGTTCGTCGCCCTGATCACCGCCAGCCTCGGCTTTCTTGGGCTCGGCCTCGGCCCGAACACGCCCGAATGGGGCAGCATGATCGCCCGCGGCCAGGATGGCGTAATGACTGGCGAGTGGTGGGTGTCGTTCTTTCCCGGCCTCGCGATCCTCGGCATGACCGGTGCGTTCTATCTGCTCGGCGACGCCCTCTCAGACCTCAACGATCCGCGCCGGCGCCGGTGAGCGATGCCCTGCTGGAGGTCGAGGGTTACACCGGCGCGTTTCGCTCCGCCGCCGGTCAGATGTCGCCGGTGCTGCACGACGTGAGTTTTCGCCTGCGCGCTGGCGCCATCACCGCCGTGGTCGGCGAGACCGGCAGCGGCAAGTCGCTGGTCGCGCTCTCCATCCTCGGCCTGCAGCCGCCAGCCTTCGTGCGCGGCGCCGGCCGCATCCTGTTCAGGGGTGCCGACCTGCTGGCGCTCGATGAGCCAGCGCTTCGAAGAATTCGCGGCGCGCGGATCAGCATGGTGTTCCAGGATGCCCGCGCCGCGCTGAACCCGGTGTTCACCGTCGGCCGCCAGCTCGCCGACGTGCATCGCCTGCACCACGGCGGCAGCCGGTCGGCGGCGATGAGGCAGGCGATCGAGGCGCTGCGCCGGGTTCACATCCCCGAGCCCGGGCGCCGGTCACGGCAATACCCGCATGAATTCTCGGGCGGCATGGCGCAGCGCGCGATGATCGCGATGGCGGCGATGACCTGCGAGCCAGAATTGCTGATCCTGGACGAGCCGACCACCGGCCTCGACGTAACGATCCAGTCCGAGATCATGGAGCTGATCGTCGAGCTGACCCGCAGCCGCGGGCTGACCACCTGCCTGATCACCCACGACCTCGGCGTCGTCGCGCAGACCTGCGATGAGATGGTGGTGATGAATGCCGGCCGCGTCGTCGAGACCGGCGGCACCGAGGCGATCTTCACCGCGCCGCGCGACCGCTACACTCGCAGACTGATCGCCGCCAGCGAGCTGGCACCAGCGGCATGAACGCCACGCCCTATGCCGTGCTGCAAGTTCGCGGGCTGCGCAAGCATTTCCCGGTCGCCGGCGGCCGCAGCCTGGTCGCCATCGGCGGGGTCGATCTTGATGTCGTCGCCGGCCAGACCCTGGCGCTGGTCGGCGAGAGCGGCTCGGGCAAGTCCACCGTCGCGCGCTGCATCGCGCGGCTGATCGAGCCCGATGGCGGCGACGTGTCGATCGACGGCACGTCGCTGCTGCGGCTAGATCCGGTCTCACTGTCGCGGATCTACCGGCGCATCCAGATGGTGTTCCAGGACCCGAACGCCTCACTCAACCCGCGCATGACGGTCCGCCGGATGCTGCACGAGCCGCTGCGGCTGCACCTCGGGATGGGGCGTGTCCAACGGGAGGACCGCGCCCGTGAGCTGATCGGCATGGTCGGGCTGACGCCTGCTCATCTCGACCGCTACCCGCACGAGCTCAGCGGCGGCCAGCGCCAGCGCGTCGGCATCGCCCGCGCGATCGCCGTGCAGCCCGACATCGTCATCCTCGACGAGCCGACCTCCTCGCTCGACGTCTCGGTCCGCGGCCAGATACTGGATCTGCTGACGGAGCTGCAGCGCAAGCTCGATCTCGCCTACCTGTTCATCAGCCATGACCTGCAGGTCGTGCGCCACGTCGCCGACCGGGTCGCGGTGATGTATCTCGGCGTCATCGTCGAGGCCGGGCCGACCGATGCCGTGTTCCGCGATCCGCGCCACCCCTACACGCGCGCCCTGCTGTCGGCGGCGCCGGTCGCGAAATGGAGTGCCGCCCGCCCCCGCCTGCGGCTGGTTGGCGAGATCTCCAGCCCAATCGACCCGCCCGATGCCTGCCGCCTGGTCGGCCGGTGCCCGCTGGAACAGCCGTCGTGCCGGCAGGGCCGGCCGGCGCTGGTCGATGCCGGATTCGGCCATCAGGTGGCCTGCCCGGTGGTCGGCGCCGTGCCCGCGAATTCGCCAACAACCGAAAGGCAGCAAGCATGTTCATGAGGCGACGAAGCTTTTCCGGCCTGGCGGCGGCGGCGCTGGCGATGGCCGCCCGTCCGGGCCGCTCCATCGCGGCCGGCCCGCGTCCGCTGGTCCACGCCATTCCCGCCGATATCAACAGCCTCGACCCGGCCGACATCCGCGGCCAGCAGGACCAGGAGATCGGCGTCAACGTCTATGAGCGGCTGGTGCAGTTCAGGTTCGAGGAGCAGAAGGACGGCACGCTCAAGGCCGACCCGGCGCAGATCGTGCCGCAACTCGCGGAATCATGGCGGGTCGATGGGCCGGTCATCACCTTCACCCTCCGCCCGGGGGTGAAATTTTATCCGACCGGCAATCCGCTGACCTCGGAGGATGTGCGCTACAGCTTCGAGCGGCTGGTCAGGATCAACGGCAATGGCAAGAACCAGGCGGGGATCGCCGGGCTGTTCACCGCCGATCAGGTGGTGGCGGTCGATCCGCGCACCGTGCGGATTACCTTCACCGACTCCGCCGGCACGCCGACCGCGGTCCCGGTCGATCTGGTGTCGATGAAGTTCCAGCAGTTCGCGATCGTGGATTCGGTCGAGGTCAGGAAGCACGCGACGCCGGAGGACCCCTGGGCCAGCCTCTGGCTGACCAAGAACCTTGCGACCACCGGGCCGTATTTCATCGCCGGGCGCACGCTTGGCCAGCAGCTGGAATTGAAGGCGGTGCCGGACCACTGGTCGGGCACGCAGCCGGCGTTCCAGGATGTCGTGCTTCGGATCACCGGCAACGCCGACCTGGTGTCGCTGATCAAGGGCGGCGAGGTCGATTACGCTGCCGAGGGCCTGACCGGCCGCCAGTACAACGCCCTGGGTGCCGCCGGCTTTCCGATCCTGCACGGCGACACGCCGTCGATCCTGCGGATATCGATGGCAATGGACAAGGAGCCGTTCACCGATCCGCGCGTGCGCCAGGCGATGATCCACGCCATGCCGATCGATGCGATCATCCGGACTGCCCTCGCCGGCCGGGGAACGCGCGCGACCTGCCTCTACAACCCGGACGATCCGACCTGCTCCAACAACTACGCCAGGTTCCCGCTCGACCTCGACCGGGCGCGGACGCTGCTGAGGGAGGCCGGCAAGACCAGCTTTTCGTTCGACCTCTGGTATAGTTCGGGCCTGCCTTACAACAGCGACATCGCGATCCTGATCGGCGACTCGCTCAAGGCGATCGGGGTGACCGCCAATTTGAAGCCGACGCCGGCGCTGCAGCTGCAGAACGTGGTCCGCGCCCGCATCAACGGCGCCGACCAGACAATGGGTGGGATGTATCTGAACGAGGCGGTGATCTGGCTGAACGATCCCTCGACGCTGACCAACTCCGCGATCGTGACCAAGACCGCCTCCGCCGGCACCAACAACTGGGCGCGCTTCAGCGATCCCGACGTCGATGCGCTGCATTTCAAATACCGCAATTCGAGCGACGCCGCCGCCCGCACCGCGGCGTACCGGACGATCCAGGACAAGGTCGCGGAATCCGCCGCGACCTTGATCCCCCTCGTCGTGCTCGGCCGGACCATCGCCATCAACCCGCGGATCACCGGCGTCACCTTCTCGCAGGACCCGTACGCGCGATATGCTTACCTGAAGCCGGCAAAACGTTAGGCCGGGACTGGGACGATAAGAAAGGAAAGCCGATGGCCGGGAACAGTTCGCCCAAAGTGGGGCCGGCGCGCGATCTGATGGGATACGAGGGCAACCCGCCCAAGGTCACTTGGCCCGGCGGCGCGCGTATCGCGATCTCGCTCGTCGTCAACTACGAAGAGGGCTCCGAGCTGGCGATCGGCGACGGCGACGCGACCCGCGAGCCTGGCGGCCCGGCGGATTGGCCGCTCACCAAGCGCGACCTCGCCGGCGAGTCGATGTACGAATACGGCTCCCGCGCCGGCTACTGGCGGCTGCTCGACATCTTCGACGAGCTTGACGTCAAATGTACCTTTTACGCTTGCGCGGTGGCGCTGGAACGTAACCGCGACGCGGCCCGCGAGATGCGCGGGCGCGGCCATGACGTAATGTCGCACGGCTATCGCTGGGAGGATGTTTCCCTGCTGACCCGCGAGCAGGAGCGCGACCATATCCGCCGCGCCATAGCCTCGATCACCGAGACCACGGGCGAACGCCCACTGGGCTGGTACTGCCGATACGGGCCAAGCGTCAACACCCGTGAGCTGGTCGTCGAGGAGGGCGGTTTCCTGTATGATTCCGATGCCTACAACGACGATCTTCCGTACTGGACAATGGTCGGCGAGAAAAAGCATCTGGTGATCCCGTACTCGCTCGCCAGCAACGACGGCAAGTTCAACTGGGGCGCGTTCGGCTCGCCGGCCGACTTCGAGAAGTATCTCAGGGCGAATTTCGACCGGCTTTACAAGGAGGGCCGGACCCATCCCAGGATGATGTCGATCGGCCTGCACCTGCGCCTGACCGGGCATCCCGGACGCGCGCAGGCGCTCTACAACTTCATCGAGTACGCGAGGTCTTTTCCCGACGTGTGGTTCGCGCGCCGCATCGACATCGCCGAGCACTGGATCGCCAATCACGCCTGACCGCGTATCACCGCAACGACTTGTCGAGTGAGGCAGCATGCAAGCAACGCCCGCGAAAATTCCCGACTCGAGAATTCCCGGCCCGGTCCGCGACATGGTCGGCTACAACGGCAAGCCGCCAAAAGTGACCTGGCCGGGCGGGGCGCGGATAGCGATCTCACTGGTCGTCAACTACGAGGAGGGGTCGGAGCTGGCGGTCGGCGACGGCGACGGGCTGACCGAGCGCGGGCTGTCGGAAAGCGCCCCCCGTCCATGGCCGCCGGGTAAGCGCGACCTGGCGATGGAGACCATGTACGAATATGGCGCGCGGGCCGGGTTCTGGCGCCTGATCGACATCTTCGACGAGCTTGACGTCAAGAGCACGTTCTACGTCTGCGCCGTGGCTCTTGAGCGCAACCGTAAAGCCGCCCGCGAGATCCGCGGTCGCGGCCACGACGTGGTCTGCCACGGCTATCGCTGGGAGGATGTTTCCCTGCTGACCCGCGAGCAGGAGCGCGACCATATCCGCCGCGCCATAGCCTCGATCACCGAGACCACGGGCGAGCGCCCACTGGGCTGGTACTGCCGTTACGGGCCAAGCGTCAACACCCGCGAGCTGGTCGTCGAGGAGGGCGGTTTCCTGTATGATTCCGATGCCTACAACGACGATCTTCCGTACTGGACGATGGTCGGCGAGACCCGACACCTGGTCATTCCCTACTCGCTCGTGAACAACGATTCTCGATTTTCATCCGGCCAGTTCGGCTCGCCGGAGTCTTTCGAGGAGCACCTGCGCTACACCTTCGACCGACTCTACCGGGAGGGGGCCAACGTGCCGAAGATGATGTCGATCGGTCTGCATATGCGCGTCGCCGGCCATCCGGCCCGCGCCCAGGCACTGTATAAGTTCATCGAGTACGCGAAGTCGTTTCCCGACGTCTGGTTCGCCCGCCGCATCGAGATCGCCAACCACTGGAAGGCGCATCACGCGTGAGCGATGCCGCCCAAAAGGACACCGCCGGCAAGGCGATCGATCGGGCCGCGCCAAGACTGTTCGAGATCAGCCGCGACATTCACGCCGAGGTCGAGCTGGCCTTCGAGGAGTTCAAGGCGCAGCGCTGGCTGTGCGATGCCCTCAAGGCCGCCGGCTTCGAAGTCGAGGAGGGGCTGGGATCGCTGAAGACGGCGTTTCGGGCCACTGTCGGCTCGGGCCGCCCGGGTCCACGCATCGCCTTCCTGTGCGAGTTCGATGGCCTTCCGACCTACGGCCAGAGCTGCGGCCACAACGTCGTGGCTGCTGCCGGCCTGGGTGCCGGGATCGGCCTGGCGAGCGTGGTCGGCCAGCTCGGCGGCGAGGTGGTGGTGCTCGGCACGCCGGGCGAGGAGGGCGGCGGCGGCAAGAACATCCTGCACCGCGAGGGCTTCCTCGATGGCATCGACGCGATGATGCTGATCTATCCCGGCATGGACAACATCGCGCACTCGCGCACGGTCGGCGCGACCCGCGTCCAGCTGGCCTATTTCGGCAGGGCGGCGCACGCGGCGGCACGGCCGGAACTCGGCATCAACGCGCTGGACGCGATGCTGCTGGCGTTCAACGGCATCGCCGCCCTGCGCCAGCAGTTGCCGTCCGACGTCCGCGTGCACGGCATCATCACCAAGGGTGGCACCTTGCCGCAGGTGATCCCGGACCACACCACCGCGACATTGACCGTGCGCGCCAACGACCGCGCCACGCTCGACCGGGTGATCCCGCGGATCGACGCCTGCCTGACCGGTGCCGCGACGATGACCGGCGCCCGGCTGGAACGCACCTGGCCGGCGACCCCTGGCCGCGCGCTGCTGAGCAACCTCGCGATGGCGGGAGGTTTCGAACGCAACCTACGCCAGCTTGGCCGGATCACGCGGCCGCGTGACGAGCTGTCGGGCGCGTGGTCGGGCGATACCGGCAACGTCAGCTGGTTCCTGCCGACCATTCAGCCGCAGATGGCGATGACCTCGCGCGACGTGCCGCCGCACTCGCACGAGTTCCATGACGCCTCGATCGGCCCGGCGGCGGAGGCGTGCATCGTCGATGCCGCCAAGGCGATGGCGATGACCGCGATCGACCTGATCGCCGACCGCGAGTTTTTGGCGCGGGTGAGGGCGGAGTTCGCCGCCGCTGCGTTCCTCATGGAGAAAGCCACATGGACCTGATCATCCGCAATGCGCGCCTGGCGAGCACCCCCGAGAATCCGCCCGTCGATATCGGCATCGAGGGCGGCCGGATCGTGGCGATCGAGCCCCACATCGCGGCTGACGCGCAAAGTTACGACGCCGCCGGCCATCTGGCCTGCGCCGGCCTGGTCGAGACCCACATCCACCTCGACAAGTCGCGCATCATCGATCGCTGCCCGCCCGAAGATGGCCGCAACGCGAATGCCGTGCCGCGCGTCGCCGCGGTCAAGCACAGCTTCACGGTGGAGGATGTCTACCGGCGCGCCAGCCTTACGCTGGAGGGCTGCATCCAGCACGGCACCACCCGGATGCGCACCCATGTCGAGCTCGACGCCGGCGTTGAGATGCGCAGCTTCGATGCGCTGGAACAGCTTGCGCGGGACTACGCCTGGGCCATCGACATCGAGCTGTGCGTGTTCCCGCAGGAGGGCCTGACCAACAATCCACGCTCCGACGAGCTGCTGGTGGAGGCACTGAAACGCGGCGCCAGGGTGATCGGCGCGGCGCCGAACTACGATTCCGACAAGCGCGGCCAGATCCACCGGATCTTCGGGTTGGCGCGAGCCTACGACGTGGACATAGACATGCACCTCGATTCCGGCAACAGCCCGGCCGACATGGACATCCACCTGGTCTGCGAGCTGACGCGGCAATACGGCCTCGGCGGCCGGGTCGCGATCGGGCACGGCTGCAAATACTCCACCCTGCCGCCCGCCGACCTGACGACACTTGCCGCCGAGATCGCCGACGCCGGCGTGGCGGTGACCGTGCTGCCGGCGACGGACCTGTTCATGATGGGCCGTGACCAGGACCACGGCGTGCGTCGCGGGGTAGCCGATGCCAACTTCCTGGTCGAGCACGGCGTCAACTGCTCGATCTCCAGCAACAACATCCTCAACCCGTTCACGCCGCTGGGCGACGGCAACCTGATCCGGCTCGCCAACATGCAGGCCAATGTCTGCCAGATCGGCCAGTCGAATCGCCTGCGCGACTGCTTTGCGATGCTGACCGAACGTTCGGCCCGACTGATGAACCTGAGGGATTATGGCATCGCGATTGGCAACCCCGCCGATATCGTGGTCATCGACGCGCGCACGCCCGAGCAGGCAGTGGCCGAGATCCGCGCGCCGCTGGTCGCCTTCAAGCGCGGCGTCAAAACCGTTACCCGGCCGCGGGCGGAACTGCACCGGCCGTAGCAAGGCCAGTGTTCTTCCTCCGTGGGCATTCCAATTGCTGAAGGCGGAAATTGGAAGCTTTGCCTACTCCGCCCCAGACCCCGCCCCGTATGGCGTTGGTGCACTCGGTGGATGGAGGGCGAGATGACCCCAGCCCCGGTCCGTTATGCGGCTCTGCGCTGGCAACGAACGGATTTCGG
>JAYTTA010000487.1:0-3729 GCA_043745345.1 Acetobacteraceae bacterium
ACCCTGCACGTCAACGGCCGCGACCACCTGGTAGCGCTCGATCCGCGCACCACCCTGCTTGATGCGCTGCGCGAGCATCTCGGTCTGACCGGCACTAAGGTAGGCTGCAATCACGGCACCTGTGGCGTCTGCACCGTGCATGTTGACGGCCGCCGGCACCTTGCCTGTCTGTTGCTCGCCGCTGCGGCCGAAGGTCGCGATATCCGCACCATCGAGGGGCTGGCTGCCCCTGATGGCGCGTTGCACCCAATGCAAGCCGCCTTCGTCGCGCACGACGCGCTGCAATGCGGCTACTGCACGCCCGGCCAGATCATGTCCGCCGTCGCCTGCGTGACGGAGGGCCATGCCGGCAGTGATGCCGAGATTCGCGAATACATGAGCGGCAACCTGTGCCGGTGTGGCGCCTACCCGAACATCGTCGCCGCGGTGCGCGAAGTCGCCGCCAACCCGCAGCCGGGGAGCTGACATGCAGCCCTTCACCTATTCCCGGCCCGCCTCGCTCGACGAGGCGTTCCACATGGCAAGCCTGCCCGGTGCGGCCTTACTGGCCGGCGGCACCACCATGGTCGACCTGATGCGCAGCGACCTCGCGGCGCCATCCAGCATCGTCGATATCGGGCACCTTTCCGAGCTTGCCTTGTTCGACACATCCGGCGCGGCACTTCGTTTCGGCGCTCTGGCGCGGATGGCCGATGTCGCCGAGGACGCGACCCTTTTGCGTGATTACCCGGCCCTGGCCGAAAGTCTGCAACTCGCCTCCTCGCAGCAGCTGCGTGAGGCGGCGACGGTCGGCGGTAACCTGCTGCAACGCACGCGATGTGTCTATTTCCGCGACGGTATGTCGGCCTGCAACAAACGCGTGCTCGGATCCGGATGCACCGCGCTGGATGGGGTGACACGAGAGATGGCGCTGTTCGGCGGCTCCGAGCGTTGCGTCGCGACCTATCCCGGCGACTGGGCAACGGCGCTGATGGCATTCGATACCTCGGTTGAGATCCAGTCCGCCGCCGGCAATCGCACCATCCCGCTGGCCGAGCTGCATGTCGCGTATGGCGAGGACCCGGCGCGCGAGACCACGCTGGAACCCGGCGAGATCATCACCGCCATCATAGTCCAGGCGACGCCGGCAGGCCGGCGTTCGACCTACCTCAAGGTTCGCGACCGGCAAAGCTACGCCTATGCCGTTGTCTCCGCCGCCGTGACGCTGGAGATGGATGACGACGTGGTACGCCAGGCGCGTGTTTCGCTCGGTGGGGTCGCAACCAAGCCGTGGCGCTCGCATGCCGCCGAGGCGGCCCTGGTCGGCGTCACGTTGAATGAGGCGTCTGCCCTCGCGGCGGGTCATGCCGGGTTCGCAGATGCCAAGCCGCTCGCTGAAAACGCTTTCAAGATCGAACTTGGGGCCCGCGCCGTGGCGCGAGCGGCCCTGGTCGCCAGCAGGAGACACTGAAATGGATGGAGGTATCGGCATCCCGACCGTTCGCCGCGACGCGACGGCGAAAGTCACGGGCACGGCGCGCTATGCCGCGGATTTCGGCCATGGCGGCACCGCCTACGCCGCGCTTACCCTGAGTTCGGTTGCGCGCGGCCGCATCACCCGCGTCGACACGGCCGCTGCGGAAGCGGTGCCCGGCGTGCAGCTGGTGCTGACGCATCGTGACCTGAACCAAGGTCTGGGCGACGAAACCTTCGCCATGAAGGGCGGGCATATGCAATCCTCCTTCATGCCGCTGACCTCGGACGAGGTGCATTACGCCGGGCAGATCGTCGGCATCACAATCGCCGACACAATGGAGGGTGCCGAGCAGGCGGCGCGAGTTCTGAACTTCGAATACGCGGCCGAGCATGCCTCTGCCGCGATCAGCGATCCGGACCGGAAGCTTGATACTGAGGAGAAGTCGGCGGTCTCCATCGGCGATGCGGATGCCGCCTTCGCGGGCGCCGCAGTGCGCGTCGATCACGAATATACGACCCCGGCGCAGCATCACAACCCGATGGAGCTGTATTCGACCACAGCGAGCTGGAATGACGGCAAGCTGACCATCGAGTCGCCAAGCCAGTGGGTGATCGGCCAACGCGCGGCGCTCGCCACCATCTTTGGCATCCCGGTCGAGGACGTGCACGTGATCTCGCCCTATGTCGGCGGCGCGTTCGGCTCCAAGGCGACCCTGCTGCCGCACACCGTGCTGATTGCGACTGCGGCGCAACGGCTCGGCCGCCCGGTCAAGCTGGTGGTGCCGCGCGACGCTATGTTCACCGTCGGCTCGTTCCGTCCGGCGACGCGCAACCGCATAGCGCTCGGCGCCGACCGGGATGGACGGTTGGTGGCGATGATCCACGAGGCGGTCGGGCAATCGTCGGAAATAGACCACGTCGCCTTTCCTGGTACTGACGTGACGTCGCGCATGTATGCGATCGCGAACATCCGCACGTCGGAATCGACGGTTGCAACCGACGTCAACACACCGGGCTTCCAGCGCGCGCCGGCCGAGGCACCGGCCTTCTTTGCCTATGAAAGTGCCGTCGACGAACTCGCTGTGGCCCTGGAAATGGACCCGATCGAGCTGCGGCTGAAGAACGAGCCGGCGACAGATCCGGTCACCGGCCTGCCATGGAGCAGCCGGTCGCTGGTGCAGTGCTTCAAACGCGGCGCCGAACTGTTCGGCTGGGACAGGCGCACCTCCGGCGTAGGCTCGATGAAGACCGACGATGGCGTGCTGATCGGTTACGGCTGCGCCACTGCGACCTACCCATCGGCGATGGGGCCGGCCAGCGCTAGCGTCTCCCTGTCGGCCGATGGGCTGCTGCGAGTGCGGACCTCGGCGCATGATGTCGGCACCGGTGCCTACACCGTGCTCGGCCAGATCGCGGCCGATGTCCTGGGTGTCGCCGATGAGCATGTCCGCGTTGAGCTTGGCGACAGTGATTTACCCTCTGGCCCGATATCCGGCGGCTCGATCACCACCGGTTCAGCGGGCTCGGGCGTGCACGTGGCGTCGATGGCGCTGCGCGAGAAGCTGCTTACCATGGCGATCGCCGAAAGCGGCCCGTTCGCCGCGCAGGATCCCACGACGTTGCAGTTCTCAGGCGGCAATGTCGTCGGCGCCGACGGAACGAGCCACACCCTGGCCGATATTCTTAAGGCGTCGCCCACCGGCTCGTTGGAGGCAAGCGGCGAATGGAAGCCGAAATTTATGGAGGCCGACAAAATGCAGCACGGCCTGCTCGGCGGCTTAGCGATGGAGGGGCCGATCACCAAAACCCACGCCACCTTCTCGTTCGGCGCGCAGTTTGCCGAGGTGCGGATCGATCCGCTGCTACGCACCATCCGCGTCTCACGCATGGTCGGCGTGTTTGCCTGTGGAAAGATCATCAATCCGCGCACCTCGCGCAGCAACTTGGCCGGCGGCATGGTCTGGGGCGCCAGTTTCGCACTGCTGGAGGAAACCCAGGTCGATCGCCCACGTGCCCGGTTCGCTAACCAGGACCTCGCCAGCTATCACATCTCGACCTGCGCCGACATCGGCGAGGTCATTGTTGAAACTATCGACGAGACCGACACGGTGGTGAATGCCATCGGCGCCAAGGCGGTCGGTGAAATCGGCATCGTCGGAATGCCGGCCGCTATTGCCAATGCGATTTATCACGCGACCGGTATTCGGGTGAGAAAGACCCCGATCCTGATCGAGGATATTCTGACGCCGTAGGCAAGGAAGCATTGGGCTCTAC
>JAYTTA010000488.1:0-3727 GCA_043745345.1 Acetobacteraceae bacterium
ATGACCGCCGAGCAGCTGACGGCTGGAACAAAGTTCGGCCGCTACCTCGATGTCGATGGCGACGGTATCCCCTATCGCACCTTGCCCGGCACCCATCCGACTAAGGGCGCGTTCTTCACCCGCGGCACCTCGAAAGACCGGTTTGCCCGGTATTCCGAGGAAGGTGCCGATTACGCCGACAACATGGACCGGCTGCTGAAGAAATTCGAAACCGCCAAGGACCTGGTGCCGGGTCCGGTGGTCCGCATCTGCCCCGACACAACCCCGATAGGGGCGATCTATTACGGCTCGACCGGCCCCGCGATGTCCGAGGCGTGGGAACGTCTGACCGAGCGCGGCATCCACGTCGATTTGCTGCGGGTGCGCGGCTTCCCGTTCAACGACGCCGTGCGTGCCTTTATCGATGCCCATGACCAGGTCTTCGTCATCGAGCAGAACCGCGACGCGCAGTTACGCATGCTGCTGGTCAATGAGCTCGAGATCGATCCGAAGAAGCTGACCCGCGTACTGCATTATGACGGCACGCCGATCACCGCGCGAATCATTGCAACCGCAATCGCGAGCAAGGCGATCACGTCGGAAACTATCCGCCACCGGGAGGCCGTGACATGAGCTTTCTTCCAAAACCGAAGATGCATCACCCGGACCTGCAGACTAACACGCTCGGCCTGACCCGGCGGGACTATGAGGGTGCGCTCTCCACGCTGTGCGCCGGCTGCGGCCATGACAGCATCAGCGCCGCTATCGTGCGCGCCTGTTTTGAGATGGATATCGAGCCGCACCGCGTCGCCAAGCTGTCCGGCATCGGCTGCTCATCGAAAACGCCGACCTACTTCCTAGGCGCCTCGCATGGTTTCAACTCGGTGCATGGCCGCATGCCCTCGGTGCTGACCGGCGCCAACCTCGCCAACCGGGACCTGATTTACCTGGGCGTGTCGGGCGACGGCGATAGCGCCTCGATCGGCTTCGGGCAATTTGCCCACTCGATCCGGCGCGGCGTCAACATGGTCTATATCGTCGAGAACAACGGCGTCTACGGTCTGACCAAGGGCCAATTCTCCGCCACCTCGGACAAGGGCGCGAAATCCAAGCGCGGCGTCGTCAACAGCGACGAGGCGATCGACATGGTCAGCATCGCGTTGCAGCTCGGCGCCACCTTCGTCGCCCGCAGCTTCTCGGGCGACAAGGTGCAGCTTGTGCCGCTGATCCAGGCCGCCTTGCGCCACAAAGGCGCCGCCTTCATAGACTGCATAAGCCCCTGCGTCGCCTTCAACAATCACGACGGCTCAACCAAAAGCTACGACTACGTGCGCGAGCACAACAGCGCAATGAACTACCTCGACGTCATCACCGGCCGCGATGAGATCGTGGTGGATTATGCGCCGGGTACTACCGAAACCGTTACCCAGCATGATGGCTCGACGTTGCAGCTGCGAAAGTTGTCTCAGGACTACGACGTCCATGACCGGGTCGCCGCCATCGCCTTTCTGGCGCAACGCCAGGCGGCGGGTGACATCCCGACCGGACTAATTTTCGTCGATCCCGACGCAGACGATCTGCATGGCTATCTGCACACGTCGGCTACGCCGCTGAACGTACTTCAGGAACGGGATCTGGTGCCGGGGTCAGCTGCTCTGGATAAGCTCAACGCCAGTTTGAGGTAAGGTCGGGGCTCTGCGCCAAATCCAGCCAGGAGAAGGGCTCCCGAATCCGCTTACTTTAGGGTCTCGCGTTTAGCCAAGGGCGCCACGAACTGTGCTTCCGTGTCCCATGGGAACAGGATCCAGGTGTCCTGGGATACCTCGGTGATGAAGGTATTCACCATCGGCCGGCCTGCCGGCTTGGCGTAGACGGCGGCGAAATGCGCCTTTGGCAGCAGGGCGCGTATCACCCTTGCCGTGGCACCGGTATCAACCAAGTCATCAACGATCAGGAACCCGGTGCCGTCGCCGGCCGCGGTGGGTGGCTTCGTCACCACCGGCTCACCCTTGATTTCCTCGTCGTAGGTGACGATCGAAACGCTCTCGATCAGCCGGCAATCGAGCTCGCGCGCTATGATCGCGGCCGGGATCAGCCCGCCGCGGGTGATCGCGACGATGCCGGCGAAAGGGCCAAGGTCGATCAGCCGCCAAGCGAGGGCGCGGGCGTCGCGGTGCAACTGGTCCCAGCTCACCGTGTAATAATGCTGCGCCATCAGAACATCCGCCCGCCATCGGGAACCGGATGGTCTGGCCGTAGCAGCACCACCGCGCCGTCCTTGTCCGGCATGCCTAAGGTCAGCACCTCGCTGATAAACTTCCCGATCTGGCGCGGCACGAAATTGACCACCGCACAGACCTGCCGGCCGATCAACGCTTCCGGCATATAGTGCACCGTGAGCTGGGCCGAGGACTTCTTGACCCCGATCTCGGCACCGAAATCGATCGTCAGCTTGATCGCCGGCTTGCGCGCTTCGGGGTAAGGCTCCGCGGCGATAATAGTACCAACTCGGATGTCGACTCGCTCGAATGCATCGTAAGGAATGGTTTCGGCCAAGCGTTTCGCTCCAACGGACTCGGGATGTGACGAACGTAGTCCACATTGCCAACCCGCCGCGACCCATGCGAAGACCGATTGAGGCCAAACCGGGAGAATTCGTTGCGCGATTTCCATTTGCCGGGCCGTAGCCCGGTCTTCGGTATCAACGGCATGGCGGCGACCTCGATGCCGGCGGCGACCTTGACCGCGCTCGACGTGCTCCGCGCCGGCGGCAACGCGCTCGACGCCGCGGTCGCGGCAGCAGCGGTGCTCGGCGTGATCGAGCCGCAATCGACAGGGATCGGCGGCGATTGCTTCTGCCTATACGCGCCCGCCGGCACCGGCCGGGTGGTGGCGCTAAACGGCTCCGGCCGGGCTGGTTCCGCTTATACGATCGACTGGTTCGAGGGTCAGGGCATCGCTGCCATCGAAAACACCAGCCCGCACGCGGTCACCATCCCGGGCGCGGTGAACGCCTGGGAAACACTGCTGGCCGCACACGGCACCAAGGGGCTCGGCGAGTTGCTGCAGCCGGCGATCCGGTTCGCCGAGGATGGCTGGCCGGTCGGCAGCAAGGTCTCGTTCGACTGGTCCCGGGCAGAGGCGAAATTGCGCAAGAACGGCGCCGACGCCTTCCTGCCCAACGGCTCGGCGCCGAAACCCGGCGATCGGTTCATCCAGCCGGAGCTGGCGGCGACCTTGCGTGCGATCGCCAAGAATGGCGCGCGCGCATTCTACGAGGGGCCGATCGCCGTCGACATGGTGGCGGCGCTGCGTCAAGAAGGCGGCCAGCAGACCGAGGCCGATTTCGCCGGCGGCCAGGACAACGCGCATTTCGTCACCCCGATCCAAACCCATTGGCGCGGCTATGATGTCTACCAGTGCCCGCCGAACGGCTCCGGCCTGCTGGTGCTGATGATGCTCGGCATCCTGGGCGGGTTGGAAACGCCAGCGGAAGGCCCGCTATCCGTAAAGCGCCTGCACCGCCATGCCGAGGCCGCCCGCTTGGTCTACCGCGACCGCGACGCCTTCCTCGCCGACCCGGTGCAATCGAACGTACCGGTGGCGCAGCTTACCAGCGGCCAATACCTGACCGGCCTGCGCAACCTGATCGACGACGGCCGCGCCATGCCACACATGCCGGCGGCGGGGGAGACGATGCTGCCGCCGCACCGCGACACGGTTTACCTCACCGTGGTCGATCGCGACG
>JAYTTA010000489.1:0-3702 GCA_043745345.1 Acetobacteraceae bacterium
CGGCCGGACGCCTCCATCACCTGGGCCAGCCCGACCATGCCGAAGCCGGAGCCGCCATGAGTTTCCGGCACCAGGAAGCCGGTCCAGCCGAGATCGGTCATTTCGGTCCATAGGTTGCGGGAAAAACCATCCTTGTCGGCGCTGTCGCGCAGCTTTCGGAGTTCAAGGACGGGGCTTTTCTCGCGGAAGAAGTTGAATGCGGTCTCGCGCACCATCTGCGCGTCGGAGGAAAGGACAAGGGTCATGATCGTTTAATCCGGCAGACCAAGCACGCGCTTGGAGATGATGTTGAGCTGCACCTCGGATGTGCCGCCCTCGATGGAATTGGCCTTGGTGCGCAGCCAGTCCCGCGTGGTCTTGCGCTCGACGGGGTCGAAATCCTCGCCGTCCCAGGCGAGGCCGTGGGTGCCGGCGCTGCCGACCAGCAACTCATAGCGGCGCTTGTTCAGCTCGGTGCCGTAGTATTTGAACATCGCCGACAACGGACCGGGGGCAACGCCGGCCTCGGCCGCCTCCTGCGCGCGCTTGCGGGTGAGCTGGAACGCCGCGTTGTCCATGTTAAATCTTGTCACCGCGTCGCGCACCGCGGTATCGGCGATGCGGGTGCCATCGGTGCCGTAATGCTTCTTGGCCACGACTTCCGGCGTGCGGGTTTCCTTGCCGCGATCGCCGATGCCGCCGATATTCTTGCGCTCGAATTCCAGCAGGCGCTTGGCGATGGTCCAGCCCTTGTTCGGCTCGCCGACCAGGTTGCCGGCGGGGACCTGGACGTTTTCGAAGAAGGTCTCGCAGAACACCGATGCGCCCGAGATCAGTTTGATCGGCCGTGCACGAACGCCGGGCTGATCCATGTCGATCAACAGAAAGCTGATGCCGTCATGCTTCTTTACGGTGGGATCGGTGCGGACAAGGGCAAAGATCCAGTCGGCATAGTGCGCGTAGCTGGTCCAGATCTTGTGGCCGTTGACCAGATAGTGCTCGCCCTGCAACACGGCGCGGGTCTGTAAACCGGCAAGATCCGATCCGGCGCCAGGCTCCGAATAGCCCTGGCACCAGCGGATCTCACCGCGCACTATCTTCGGCAGGTGCTCCTGCTTCTGCTCCTCACTGGCGAATTCCAGCAAGGCAGGGCCAAGCATGTTGAGGCCGAAGCTTTGCAACGGCGACCGGCAGCCAAGATCGCGCATCTCCTCGGTCAAAACCGTGGCCTCCGGCTCAGAAAGCCCGCCACCGCCGTATTTCGTCGGCCATGTTGGCGCAGTCCAGCCCTTCTCGGCCATGCGGTCCATCCACAGCTTCTGCTCCGGATGCTTGTTGGTTGGCTTGCGGCCGCCCCAAACGATTTCGTCGTCCGGCGTCGGCGTGCGCAGGATGGCGGGGCAGTTCGCCTCCAGCCACGCGCGGGTTTCCTGCCGGAAGACTTCCAGGTTGGCCATTGTTCACTCCCGTTGTTGACGTGAGGGAACCACTATGTTCGGTTTTCGGCAATACGCCGTAGGCAGGAAGGCTGGGGCTCTGCCCCTGACCCCGCCACGGAAGCGCCGTGGAGCGCATCCTTAGGTGAAGGGGATACAAGGGGCGACGGCTCCTTGGCGGGTTTGGGCAGAGCCCATGCTTTCTTGCCTGCCTGCGGCGCTAAGCGGCAGCGTCTTCCATTACCATGGCGGCGGCTTTTTCGGCGACCATGATGGTGGGGGCGTTGGTGTTGCCGGCGACGATGGATGGCATGATCGAGGCGTCGACCACTCGCAGGCCGGTGACGCCGTGGACGCGCAGGCGGGGATCGACGACGGAGGCGGCGCCGTGGCCCATGGCGCAGGTGCCGACCGGGTGCAGGTTGGACATGGCGCGGGCACGGAGGTCCTGTTCGAGTTCGGCGTCGGATTGGACGTTGGCGCCGGGTTCGAGTTCGCTTAGGACGTAGGGCGCCATGGCAGGCTGGGCGGCGATCTTGCGGACCAGGCGGATGCCGGCGGTCAGCGCGGCGCGGTCGTAGTCGGTGCGGAGGAAATTGAAGCGGATTTCGGGGGCGGCGAGCGGGTCGGGGCTGCGCAGGCGGACGCTGCCGCGGCTGTCGGGGTTCAGGTGGACCGGGCTCAGGGTGAAGCCGGGAAAGGGGTGTGCCTTCATGCCGGCGCGGGTGCGCTCGCCAACACTCCAGGCAGCGAAGTTTATCTGCAGGTCGGGGCGTTCGAGGCGTTCGTCGCTGCGGGCGAAGACGCCGGCGTACATGCCGTTGCCGGCCATCGGGCCACTGCGGAACAGGGCGTACTGGGCGGCGGCGAGCACCCGGTTGGGCCACGAGTTGGACAGGTCGTTGAGCGTGACGGGTTGGGCGCAGCGGAACATGACCTGAGTGTAGAAATGGTCGCGCAAGTTCTCGCCGACGGCTGGTGAGTCGCGCACGACCTCGATGCCGAGGTTGGAGAGCGCTTCGCCGGGGCCGATGCCTGACAACTGCAACAATTGGGGCGAGCCATAGACGCCGCCGGAGACGATGACCTCACCGCGTGCCCAGGCCCGGCGCGAGCCGGCTGGGGTGCGGTATTCGATTCCGGCGGCGCGGCCGTCCTCGATCAGGATGCGGGTGGCGTGGGCCTGGGTTTCAATTCGAAGATTCTTTCGGCCTTTGGCGGGGCCGAGATAGGCGCGGGCGGTGCTCCATCGTCGCTTGTTGCGGGTCGTGGTCTGATAGTAGCCGACGCCTTCCTGGGTTGGACCGTTGAAGTCCGGGTTGTAGGTGAGGCCGGCCTGCTGTCCGGCTTCGACCACGGCGCGGCCGATCGGCCATTCCTGTGGCTGGTCGGAAACGCGCAACGGGCCGCCGGCGCCGTGCAGGTCGCTGGCGCCGCGCTCGTTGTCCTCGGCGCGTTTGAAGTAGGGTAAAACAGCATCCCAGCTCCAGCCCTCGCAGCCGCGCTGGCGCCATTCGTCGTAGTCGGCGGGAGTGCCGCGGATGTAGATCATGCCGTTGATCGAGCTAGTGCCGCCGAGAACCTTTCCGCGCGGCTGGTACATCGTGCGGCCGAGCAGCTCGGGTTCGGGCTCGCTCTCGAACATCCAGTTGACGGCCGGATTGTTGAACAGCTTGGCGTAGCCGAGCGGGATGTGGATCCAGGGGTAGATGTCGCGGCCGCCAGCTTCCAGCAGCAACACCGAGAAGCGGCCGTTCTCGGACAGGCGGGCGGCCATGACGCAGCCGGCCGAGCCCGCGCCTGTGACGATGAAGTCAAACTCGCCGACGACGTCCATCGGTTACGCGGGCGTGAATTGGGGGAGCGGCTCGCCGGCGAAGAAGCGGCGGGGATTGTCCTCGAGGATTGCAGCGATTTCAGCCTGGTTGACGCCTCGTTCGTGCAGCATCGGCAGGAAGTCGGTAAACAAATAAGTGTAGGGCGGCGGCCATTTGCCCTGGGCGCGGAGGGCGTCCATGCGGGCCTGCTCGTCGGGGGCGATCTGGCGCGGGAATTTTCCCAGCCAGCCGCAATGGCGGTCCTGGCTCATCATGATCTGTCCGGCGTGGCCGGATTTGACCAGTTTGGCCAGGTTGTCGGCTCGGATTTCGTCGGGCTGCAGGCGGATTATGCCGACGCGGTCGAAGCCTATGTAGGAGCCGCCATCGACGACGCGCTGGTGGTAGGCGGGGTCGGCGTTGCCGCAACAATGGCCGATCAGGCAGCGACGAGCCTCGACCCCGCCGTC
>JAYTTA010000490.1:0-3697 GCA_043745345.1 Acetobacteraceae bacterium
GGTTAGTCGCATCGGGGCGCTACCCCGGCGGGGTCCAGAGGCAGAGCCCTTGGCCTTGCTTCTAACCCTGAACCCGCGCTAAGCCCGCGCCTCAGCGCGCCGCGGGCGTGGTGAAATGGTAGACACGCCAGATTTAGGTTCTGGTGGCGCAAGCCGTGGGGGTTCAAGTCCCTTCGCCCGCACCACTGGCAAGCAGGTTAGGATTCCCCTTCGGATGCAGGTTATCGAGACTCTTAACGACGGTCTGAAGCGCGCCTACAGCGTTGTCGTACCGGCCGGCGACATCGAAAGCCGCCGCACCGCCCGGCTGACCGAGCTCAGCCGCTCGCTTCGCTTGCCCGGTTTCCGCCCGGGCAAGATCCCAATGAGCGTAGTCCGCACCCGCTACGCCACCGCCGTCACCGCCGAGATCGTGGAGGCGCAGGTCAACGCCTCGACCCAGCAGGTGCTGTCTGACCGCGGCCTGCGCCCGGCGATGCAGCCCAAGGTCGAGGTCATCAGCCTCGACACCGACGGCACCAGCGTCAAGGACCTGGAGTTCAAGGTCGAATTGGAGCTGCTGCCCGAGATCACGATGCCCGATTTCGGCGCCATCCACCTTACCCGCCGCCGCGCGACCGTCGCTGAGGAGACGGTGGACAAGGCGCTGGCCGAGATCGCCGCCCGCAACAAGGACTTCTCTGACGTCACCGAAGACCGCGGCGCCACCACCGGCGACAAGCTGACGGTCGATTTCCTCGGCCGCGTCGACGGCGTGGCGTTCCCCGGCGGTACCGGCACCGACATGGAGGTCGAGCTTGGCGCCACCGGCTTTATCCCTGGGTTCGCCGAAGGCATGGAGGGCATGAAGCCTGGCGAGACGCGCACCATTGATGTCGTGTTCCCAGAGACCTACGGCGCCAAGGAGTTGGCCGGGAAGCCCGCCAGCTTCGAGATCACGGCGAAGAAGCTTTCTTCCGCATCGGTGCCGGCCTTGGATGACGCGCTCGGCAAGAAGCTAGGCTTCGAGGATCTGAGCGGAGTCCGGAAAATCATCACCGATCAGATGCAGCGCGAGTACGACAACCTCAGCCGCATGTGCCTGAAGCGCGAGTTGCTCGACAACCTGGCCGGCAGCGTCGATTTCCCGGCGCCCGAAAGCATGGTCGAGGCCGAGTTCGGCCAGATCTGGCAGCGCATCGAGGCTGACCGCGCCGCCGGCAAGCTCGACGCCGACGATAGCGCCAAGGACGACGAGACCTTGCGCACCGAGTACCACGCCATCGCCACCCGGCGCGTTCGGCTCGGATTGCTGCTGGCGGAGATCGGCCGCAGCAACTCGCTGACCGTCGGCGCCGACGAGATGACGCGCGCGATGCGGGCCGAGGCCGGCCGCTATCCCGGCCAGGAACAGCAGGTGATGGAGTTCTTCCGCGCCAACCCGCAGGCCGCCGAGACCCTGCGTGGCCCGATCTACGAGGACAAGGTGGTCGACTACGTGCTTGAATTGGCGACTGTTTCCGACGTTTCGGTGACACCGGAGGAGCTTGCGGCCGACCCCGCCGAAACCCCGATAGCATTTGCGGGCGGCGAGCCGCCGGCGGCCGATCTTGAGGCAGCAACCTCCGCGGCTGAACCCGTCTGAATGCAATCGGTGTGGGGGCTCGACTGGACGTTGGTTGCCGGCGCACCATTTAATCAAGATAGCGAGCCTAGCGTCCAACGTGCGGTCTGGCTGACAGCCGATCCGCGTGCTGCTGTGAAATAAATCCGTCTGAACGGTAATTGGAAGGGCTGTATCATGAGGGACCGCGATCCCGTTGAGATCTACGCCAACTCGCTGGTGCCAATGGTGGTCGAGCAGACCGCACGCGGCGAGAGGGCGTATGACATCTATTCCCGGCTGCTGAAGGAAAGGATAATCTTTCTCACCGGCGCCGTGTTCGACCAGGTCAGCGCCGTGCTGTGTGCGCAATTGCTATTCCTTGAGTCGGAAAACCCCAACAAGGACATCTCGTTCTACATCAACAGCCCCGGCGGCGTGGTTTCGGCCGGCCTCGCGATCTACGACACCATGCAGTACATTCGCAGCCCGGTCAGCACGGTGTGCGTCGGCCAAGCCGCCTCGATGGGCAGCTTGCTGCTCTGCGCCGGCGCCGCCGGCAAGCGTTACGCACTGCCAAATGCCCGCGTCATGGTGCACCAGCCCTCAGGCGGCGCCCAAGGTCAGGCCACGGACATCGAGATTCAGGCGCGCGAGATCCTGGCGCTGCGCAAGCGGCTTAACGAGCTCTATGTCCGCCACACGCGCCAGCCGATCGAGGAGATCGAGCGCAAGCTGGAGCGTGACAGTTACCTGTCCGCCGAGGAGGCCAAGGAATTCGGCCTGATCGACGAGGTGGTCGAGAACCGCCCGGTAACTGCCGAGGAGGCCGCCAAGCCGGCCACCTGAACGCTGTTCCGGTGCTCCCGGTCATGAATCGGGCACACCGGACAAAGCGATTTTGTCATGATCCGGCAAGCCGGTCCTTGTATAGCCCGTTCCATACGGGATAAAGTTTAGTATGCGCCCGGTGATCGCCGGGCCAGGAGTGCACATGAGCAAGACCGGCGACTCCAAGAACACACTTTACTGTTCGTTCTGCGGCAAGTCGCAGCATGAAGTCAGAAAGTTGATCGCCGGACCCACGGTGTTCATCTGCGATGAATGCGTTGAGCTCTGCATGGATATCATCCGTGAGGAGCATAAGACGCATCTAGTCAAGTCGCGTGATGGCGTACCGACCCCGCGCGAGATCTGCAAAGTGCTGGACGACTACGTCATCGGCCAGATGCACGCCAAGAAAGTGCTCTCGGTCGCGGTCCACAACCACTACAAGCGGCTGGCGCACGGCGCCAAAAGCAGCGATGTCGAGATCGCGAAGTCCAACATCCTGCTGGTTGGCCCGACCGGCTCGGGCAAGACGTTGCTGGCCCAGACCCTGGCCCGCATTCTCGACGTGCCGTTCACCATGGCCGACGCAACGACGCTGACCGAGGCCGGCTATGTCGGCGAGGACGTCGAGAATATCATCCTGAAGTTGCTGCAGGCAGCCGACTACAACGTTGAGCGGGCGCAGCGCGGCATCGTCTACATAGACGAGGTCGACAAGATCAGCCGCAAGTCGGACAACCCCTCGATCACCCGCGACGTCAGCGGCGAGGGTGTTCAGCAGGCGCTGCTCAAGATCATGGAGGGCACCGTCGCCTCGGTTCCCCCACAGGGCGGCCGCAAGCATCCGCAGCAGGAATTCCTGCAGGTCGACACCACCAATATCCTCTTTATCTGCGGCGGCGCGTTCTCCGGCATCGAAAAGATAATCGGCGCCCGCGGCAAGGGTTCGGGCATCGGCTACGGCTCCGATGTGCGGGCGCCGGATGAGCGCCGCACCGGCGCCATCCTGCGTGAGGTCGAGCCCGAGGATCTGCTGAAATTCGGTCTGATCCCGGAATTCATCGGGCGGCTACCGGTTGTGGCAACGCTTGAGGACCTCGACGAGGGCGCTCTGGTCGAGATCCTGACCAAGCCAAAGAACGCCCTGGTCAAGCAGTACGGCCGGCTGTTCGAGATGGAGGGCGTGAAACTCTCCTTTACAGACGACGCGCTAAAGTCCGTGGCAACGCGCGCGATCGCCCGTCGGACAGGGGCGCGTGGCCTGCGTTCGATCATGGAGCAGAT
>JAYTTA010000491.1:0-13878 GCA_043745345.1 Acetobacteraceae bacterium
GACGAGGTTAGCACGCTGGCGAGGTCGAACGAGTAGAATCCGCCGCCGCTGTCGTCATACCGGGTGTGGTCGAGAAAGTGATCGAGCCGGTGCCAGAGCCGGTCGAGGTTCCGGTGAGCGATCCGATGTTGGCGGTCGAGAAGATCGCACCGGTCAGGTTGGCCGAACCGGTCGGCGCAGTCGTGATAACTGTCGGCGAGACCAGGAAGGAGATCGCCGAAGTGGCCGGGCCAAACGGAGTCGCTTAGGCCGGCATGGCGCCCATGGATGCGACAATAGCTGCCATGGCTGATATTCGCAGAGATCTTTAAATGTGACTTATTGGGCTGGGTCCATCAGCGTTAAGCGGCGATTTCTTCTCGCGCAAGTATAAGTCCAGACTTCTACATGCCGATAGACCTATCGTTATTATTGCTGTGTTCCCGTATAGGTTGTAAATTAGGACTAAAATTCTGCAAGATGCGCGAAAAATTCATACATGCCGGATTGGCATACTCAACCTATAAGCGTATATTGCGCTCAACCAAGTTATATAGGCTGGCATCAGGCTTTGTCCTGCCGCCGGAGCCGTCTATGCGGTGCCGCAGCGCCATCGGATAGATGGCGTGCTCCTGCACCAAGACCCGCGCCGCCAACCTGGCCTCGTCATCGTCGGCAAACACCGGCACCGCGGCTTGTGCCAGGATCGGGCCCTCATCCAACTTTTCCGTCACCAGGTGCACGGTGCAGCCATGCAGCACCACCCCGGCCTCAAGCGCGCGGCGATGGGTGTCCAGCCCGGGAAAGGAGGGTAGCAGGCTAGGATGGATGTTGAGCATGTTGCCCGCCCATCGCCCGACCAGAAAAGGCGTCAGCCGGCGCAGGTAACCGGCTAGGCAGACTATTTCCACGCCGCTGGCCTGCAGCCGGGCGTCGATCGCGGCTTCATGGGCGCCACGGTCGTCCAGGAAGTCGCGGTGGTCGATAGAGTCTGTCGGGAGATCGGCCGCCCGGGCGAAGTCAAGACCAGCGGCGTTCGGCCGGTTCGACAGCACCAGTGCGATCTCGGCGGGAAAATCGGGCGCCGCGGCGGCCTCGATCAGCGCCGCCATGTTGGAGCCGCGGCCGCTGATAAGGATGCCGATGCGTTTGCGGGCGTTCAACCGGGCCAGCCCGCCGGAGTATGGATAGTCACGGTCGCGGCGCCGGAACCGGCCTCGATGGTGCCGATGCGGAACGCCGCCTCGCCCGCTTCGGCCAAAGCGGCCAAGGCGGCCTCAGCCGATTTCACCACGAGCACCATGCCGATGCCGCAGTTGAACACGCGCAGCATCTCCTCGGCGGCGACCCCGCCGGCGCGGGCCAGCCAGGCGAATACCGGTGGCACCGGCCAATCGGCCGCGATCGCCGCCACGACGCCATCGGGCAGCACGCGGGCGACATTGCCGGGCAGCCCTCCGCCGGTGACGTGGGCAGCAGCCGACAGCAGCCCGGCCCTGTGCAGCGCCAGCACTGGCTTCACGTAGATACGCGTCGGCGTCATCAGGCAAGCGCCGAGCGTCGATTCCGGCGCGAACGGTGCCTCTGCGTCCCAGGCCAGCCCGGACGCCTCGACGATGCGGCGAACGAGGGAAAAACCGTTGGAATGGACCCCGGCACTGGCGACGCCGAGGATCGCGTCGCCCGTTTCGATCGGTAGCGGTAGCAGCCGGCCGCGCTCGACGGCACCCACCGAGAATCCGGCAAGATCGAAATCGCCATCCTGGTACATGCCGGGCATTTCCGCCGTCTCGCCGCCGACCAGCGCGCAGCCGGCCTGGCGGCAGCCCTCGGCAATCCCCGCGATCACGCTTTCCGCCTGCGCGACTGAAAGCTTTCCGGTCGCGAAATAATCCAGGAAAAACAACGGCTCGGCGCCCTGGACGATGAGGTCATTGACGCACATCGCCACCAGGTCAATGCCAACGGTATGATGCAACCCGGTCTCAATCGCGATCTTGAGCTTGGTGCCGACGCCGTCGGTGGTGGAAACCAGCACTGGATCGATGAAGCCGGCGGCCTTGAGGTCGAACAGCGCGCCAAAACCACCCAGCCCGCCCATCACACCCGGCCGCGTTGTGGCGCGCGCCAGGGGCTTGATCGCCTCGACCAGCGCGTCGCCCGCGGAAATATCGACGCCGGCCGAGCGATAGGTGAGGCCGTTGCGATCTGTTGTATCGGTCATGCGGCCTCGATGTGGTATGGCTCACTCCGGCGTGAACCGGCCGGGAGAATGGCGCGGACACAACCATGGCGTCGTTTTCCGTGCAACATCCGGTCCTGACATGATGAAGTCCCAGCCAGTCCTCGACGAAGACCCGCCGCCGGTGCGCCTACCGCGGTCGTTGCCGCCGCCGTCTTCCATTGGGGTGATGGCACCGCACGCCACCCGCGGCCAGCGCATCGCGCTGCTGGCCGGGCTGGTGATCGCCGCCTGGCTGATGCTGCAGCTGTTCTCCTCGGTGCTGCTGCCGTTCGTAGCCGCCGCCGGCATCGCCTACGTGCTCGATCCACCCACAAGCTGGTTGGAACGCCGCCGCATCTCGCGCGGCATCGCGACCGTCCTAGTCATGCTCGGCTTCATCGCCGCGATCCTGATATTCGCGCTGCTGCTGTATCCGCTGATCATCGCCCAGATCGGCATCCTGATCGCTCGGGTGCCGCAATATGCCGGGTTGGTGCAGGCCTGGGCCTACCAGATGATCAGCCTGGCGCAGGAGCGCTTCGGCAGCGACGTTGTCGATGACAAGCTTCGGGAACTGGTCGGCGGCCAGGCCAGCGCCATGGTCGCCTTCGTGCTGCGCAACATCGCCGGCGTCGTTGGCGGCGGCTTCGCGCTGTTCAACGTGCTGACCCTGCTGATCGTGACGCCGATCGTCGCGGTCTATCTGCTGCGCGACTGGCCGCAGACCGTCGCCATGGTTGATGGCTGGCTGCCGCGCCGCTATGCCGGTGTGCTGCGGGCGCAGGCGCGCGAGGTCGATCGCATCCTCTCGGCCTGGGTCCGCGGCCAGGCGCTGTGCTGCCTGATCCTCGCCATGTACTATGCGATCGCGCTGTCGGTCGTCGGGCTCGACCTCGGGTTGATCGTCGGCATGACCGCGGGGGCGTTGTCGTTCATCCCCTATGTCGGCTCGATCGTTGGCGGCGGCATGGCGATCGGGCTGGCGCTGGCGCAGTTCCCTGACTGGCGCGGTGTCGTGCTGGTACTCGGCGTATTGGCCGTGGGCCAGGTGCTGGAGGGCTACGTGATCTACCCGCGCATCCTTGGCGACCGCGTTGAATTATCCGCCGTATGGGTGATGTTCGCGCTGTTCGCCGGGGGAGCCGCGTTCGGCTTCGTCGGCGTCATGCTGGCGGTGCCGATGGCCGCCACCATCGGCGTGCTGTGCCGGTTCTGGCTGCGGCGCTACCTGACGAGCCCGCTATACCTCGATCCGCCGCCGGCCGACGAGATCTCCGCCCGTTGAGCCTGCTGCCCGACCTTGTCCCGCGCCAGCTCGGCCTGCCGTTCCCGCATGATCCGGATCTTTCCGCGATCGATTTTCTCGCCGCCCCCGCCAACGAGGCGGCGCGGGCCTGGCTCGACGATTTTCGAACCTGGCCCTCCGGCCGGCTGGCGCTGTTCGGCGAGGCCGACGTCGGCAAGACTCACCTGCTGCAGCTTTGGGCCCAACGGCGACAGGCGACGCGCGTCCAAGGGCCGGCGCTGACCGGGCTGATGGAGACGATTGAAAACACAACCGCACCTGAACGCGGCGTCGCCATCGACGACGCCGACCTGATTGCCGACGAGGCCTCGCTACTGCATGCCCTGAACGCCTGCGCCGAGGCCGGCGTGCCGGTGCTGCTGGCCGGCCGTGCCCCGCCGGCCCGGTGGCCGGTGCGCCTGCCCGACCTCGCCAGCCGGTTGCGCGCCCTCACGGCAGTGCAGATCGAGCCGCCGGACGACGAACTGCTGCGCGCGCTGCTGGCCAAGCTGCTCGCTGAGCGGCAGTTGGCGGTGACGCCGCCGGTTCAGGCATTCTTGCTGACAAGATTGCCGCGCACCGCCGCCGCGGTGGTCGAAACCACCTGCCGGCTGGATCGTCTGGCACTTGCCACAGGCGGCCGCGTGACCCTGCGCCTGGCGGCGCATGTGCTGGCCGGATTTGACGATGAAAGTTTCGAGGCAATTGACCCATCGGATGCCGAAGGTGTGAACCTGCTGTAAGCAGCAAGAATGGAGCTCTGCCCCAAACTCCGCCTAGGGGCAGTCGCCCCTAGTAATCCCTTCCCTTAAGGGATGCGCTCCACGGCGCTTCCGTGGCGGGGTCAGGGGCAGAGCCCCAGCCTTCCTTTGCTTAATTCTACTATCATGAGCTCAAATGACCCAGATCGAAGCCACCCTCAGCCCAGACCGGTTCATCAACCGCGAGCTCTCCTGGCTCGACTTCAACCGCCGCGTCGTCGAGGAGGCGGAGAACGCGCGCCATCCGCTGCTGGAGCGGCTGCGCTTCGTCTCGATCTCGGCCTCCAACCTCGATGAATTCTATTCGGTCCGGGTTGCCGGGCTGATCGGTCAGGCCAAGGCCGGCATCGTCGCGGTCTCGCCCGACGGCCGCACCCCGGCCCAGCAGCTGGTCGAAATCCGTGCCCGCGCCGAGGCGCTGCAGGCCGACCAGCAGCTCGCTTGGAGCGATCTGCGCGGTCTGATGGAAATCGCGGGGATCGAGGTTTCCGCACGAGGGTCGCTCTCGGCCGAGGACGTGACCTGGCTCGACCAATGGTTCATGGAGCGCGTGTTTCCGGTGCTGACCCCGCTTGCGGTCGACCCCGCGCATCCATTTCCGTTCATTCCCAACATGGGCCTAGTCATTGCGCTGCTGCTGACGCGCGAGGAGGACGGTAACGGCATGCAGGCGCTGATCCCGCTGCCAAGCCAGGTCGAACGTTTCATCCGGCTGCCGGCGGGTGCCACGTCGGCGGCACCGATCCGTTTCTTCATGCTGGAGGATCTCGTTGAGTTATGCCTGCACCGGCTGTTTCCTGGCTTTCGGGTGCTTGGTCACGGCATGTTCCGGCTGATCCGCGACACCGACGTGGAATTCGAGGAGGAGGCCGAAGACCTCGTCCGCTCCTATGAGACCGCACTCAAGCGCCGACGCCGCGGCGTCGCGATCCACCTGGCGGTCGATGCCGCGATGCCGCCCGACCTGCTGGAGCTGATCACCGACGAGACTGGCGCCGCCGCCGAGGAGGTCAGCATCCAGCACGGGCTGCAGGCGCTGGTCGACCTCAAGCAGTTGATCGTCGACGACCTGCCGGATCTGCTGTTTCCGCCATACACGCCGCGGTTCCCCGAGCGCATCCGCGATTTCGGCGGCGACTGCTTCGCCGCCATCCGTGCCAAGGACATCGTCGTCCACCACCCGTTCGAGAGTTTCGACGTCGTGGTGCAGTTCCTCCGCCAGGCCGCCGGCGATCCGAGCGTGGTCGCGGTCAAGCAGACGCTTTATCGGACAAGCCGCGACAGCCCGATCGTCAAGGCGCTGATCGAGGCGGCCGAGGCCGGCAAATCCGTGACCGCGATGGTGGAGCTGCGGGCGCGGTTCGACGAGGAGGCCAACATCCGCCTGGCCCGAACGCTTGAGGCCGCCGGTGTCCAGGTCGTCTACGGGTTCGCCGAGCTGAAGACCCACGCGAAGATCTCGCTTGTGGTGCGCCGCGAGGGTCCGGCAGTCCGCTCATATGCCCATTTCGGCACCGGCAACTACCATCCGATCACGGCACGCATCTACACCGACCTGTCGTTCTTCACCTGCGACCCGGACCTGACCCGAGACGCCGCCCGGCTGTTCAACTTCATGACCGGCTATGCGCGGCCCGAATGTATGGACGCGCTAGGTTTCAGCCCGCTGACCACCCGCACCATTCTCGAGGAGCGGATCGATTTCGAGATCACCGCCGCGAAGGCCGGCAGACCGGCGTTCATCTGGCTCAAGATGAATTCTTTGGTCGACGAGGCTTTGATCGACCGGCTGTACGCGGCGTCGGCGGCGGGGGTGAAGATCATCGCGGTGATCCGCGGCATCTGCTGCCTGCGGCCCGGCGTGCCGGGCCTGTCCGAGAACATCAAGGTCAAGTCGATCGTCGGGCGCTTCCTGGAACATTCCCGCATCTTCGCCTTCGGCAACGGGCATCGGCTGCCGTCGCGTCATGCGAAGGTGTTCATCAGCTCGGCCGACTGGATGGCGCGCAACATGGACTGGCGGGTCGAGACCTTGGTGCCGGTGCTCAATCCCACGGTCCACGCCCAGGTGCTGGACCAGATCATGGTGGTCAACCTCAAAGACACCATGCAGTCGTGGGAGCTTGGCGCCGATGGCAGCTGGCGTCGGGTCGCGGCCGGCAACCGCCCCATATCGGCGCACGACTATTTCATGACCAATCCGTCGTTATCTGGCCGTGGTTCGGCACTTCATGGCCCGTTGGTTGCACAGCCGATTGCGGCGCCGCGGCGGGGCGACCGCTTGGTGCAGGATCGGGTGGCGCAGGACTGAGAAGGCGGGGTAGTCCATCACATGCCATTCAGGCCCCCCGCCGCCACGCCACGCTGCGCCGTGGTCGATCTCGGATCGAACTCCGTCCGGCTCGTGGTGTTCGAGGGCCAAAGCCGCAACCCGACCGCGATCTTCAACGAGAAGGCGGTGCTGCGGCTCGGCCGCGGCCTGGTCGCCACCGGCCGGCTGAACGACGACGGCATGGGCCAGGCGCTGACCGTGATGCAGCGCTATCACGCGGTGGCGCGTGCGATGGGCGCCGACCCGGTCGAGGTGCTGGCGACCGCCGCGGTGCGTGAGGCGGCTAACGGCCCCGACTTCGTCTCCGGCGTGCAGGCCCGCATGCCGGGTGTGCCGATCCGCATCCTGTCCGGCATTGAGGAGGCGCAGCTCTCCGCCATGGGGCTGCTGTGCGGCATTCCTGGCGCCGACGGCATCCTGGCGGATATCGGCGGCGGCTCGCTGGAGGTCGTGGAGCTCGACCGCGGCGTCCGCGGCAAGTCGAAAACCTTGCCGCTCGGCATCATAAAGCTGACTGAACGGTCGGGTGGCGACCCCGTCCGCGCCCGCGCCATCGCCGAGGCCGAGTTGGCCGGGGTGCCGTGGATCGCGGCCGGCGCCGGCCGCGATCTGTATCTCGTCGGCGGCGCCTGGCGGGCGCTGGCGCGCATCCACATGGCGCAGACCGGCTACCCACTCAACATGGTGCACCACTACACGATCGGCCGCGACGAGGCGCGCGACCTCGCCGGCGTCATTGCTGGCGCCACCAGGCGGGCGCTGGAGCGGCTGCCCGGTGCCGCGCGCCGGCGCATCGAGGACCTGCCGTTCGCTGCCGTGGCGCTCCGCCGGCTGCTGCGCGCGACCGGCGCCCAGCGTGTGGTGTTCAGCGCCAACGGTCTGAGGGAAGGCTGGTTCATGCAGCGCATGCCCGAGGCGCTGCGAATCGAGGATCCGCTACTGGCCGCCGGCCGTGAGTTTTCGGCCCGCATGGGCCGGGACGAGACCTTGCCGCCGGCCCTGTTCGCCTGGACTGAAAAACTGTTTCTGAAGGAAACTGCTGCCGAGCGCCGGCTGCGCCTGGCGACCTGCCTGATGTCGGATATCGGCAGCCACGACCATCCGGAATTCCGCGCCGAGCAATCCTTCCTGCGCGTGCTGCGCCAGCCGGGCGTCGGGCTTGACCATCACGAGCGGGCGTTTCTCGCCTTGGCCATCGCGATGCGCTATGAGGCCGGACCTGACGCCGATTTCCTGCGCCCGGCGCGCCTGCTGCTCGACCCCGCCGATGCCGCCCGGGCGGAGATCGTCGGCACCGCCTTGCGTCTCGCCTACACGCTGTCGGCCGGCACCCCCGACCTGCTCGCCGGCACCGTTCTGGTCCCGCGCGGTTCTCAACTGGTGCTGCGACTGCGCGAGGATAGCGGTGTGTTCGCCGGCGAAAGCGTGCTGCGCCGCCTGGACCGGCTCGCCCAACTCATGTCCCTGGAAATGATAACGGAGATAGCGCTGAAAGGGTTAGGAGGCGAGCCTACTTCGACTGACATCAACCTTTAGTTGAGACCTGCCCGTTAAGTAGGAATCAACCGTATCCGCTTGCCGCTCACGCCAAGTCCCATCCGCCCTTGCTTCAGCGCCAGCGCGTCGTTGCCGAACATCTGTCGCCGCCAGCCATGTAGCGCCGGCAGGTCGGGCTCGTCCTCCATCGCCAGCCGGTCGATGTCATCGGAGCTGGCCAGTAGTTTTGGCGCCACGTTGTGCTCGTCGCACTTTGCCACCAGCAGTACCTTCAACAGTGATACCAGCGCCGGCGATGGACGCGGGCCGTCTTTCCCGCGCGGCGCCTCCGGTAATTCGCTTTCCGGCAGCTGCTTGGCGGCGGCGATCGCCTCGATCAGCGAGGCGCCGGTCTTGCCCTCGGCAAAGCCGCGAGTGATGCCTCGGGCACGCGAAAGCTCGTCCGGCGTGCCGGGGGCGGTGGCGGCGAGTTCCAGCAGGGCCTCGTCCTTCAGCAGCCGCTGCCGGGGAATATTGACGCGCTGCGCTTCACGCTCGCGCCAGGCGGCGATGGCGCGCAGCACGCCCAGGAACCGCCGGTTGTTGGTGCGGGGCTTCAGCCGCTCCCACATTGCCTCCGGATCGGCGCGGTAGGTCGAGGAGTCAGCCAGGGCGTCCATCTCTTCGGCCACCCAGGCCAGCCTGCCATCCTTTGCCAACCGTTCCGAAAGTTTTCGATAGACGCCGCGCAGGTAAGTCACGTCGGCGCTGGCATACTGGATCTGTGCCGGCGACAGCGGCCGCGCCGACCAGTCGCTGAACCGGTGCGCCTTGTCGATCGACCCGCCGGTCAGCGCCGAGACCAACGCATCGTAGCCGACCTGGTCGCCGAACCCCGCTACCATCGCCGCCACCTGGGTGTCGAACAGCGGCACTGGCACGGCATCGAACGCGAGGACGAAGATCTCGATGTCCTGGCGGCAGGCATGGAACACTTTTACCACGGCCCGGTCGGCGAACAGGCGCGCCAGAGGGGCGAGGTCAAGGCCCCCGGCCTGCGCGTCGACCACCGCGACCTCGGTGTCACTGGCTAGCTGCACGACGCACAGCTCGGGGAAATAGGTCCGCTCGCGCATGAATTCGGTGTCGACAGTGACGAATTCCTCGGCGGCCAAGCGCGTGCACAGCGCGTCGAGTGCGGCGGTAGTGGTGATGAACTGCGGCGGCGGAAAGTCGGCGGATTTCGATCGGGACATGGGATCAGGTCTACACGGGCGTCAACAGCGGCGAAAGCGGGCCTGCGCCTTGACTTGAGGGCCATCGCGGGGCTTGTCTCCGCGCGATCCGGAAAAGCCAGGAAATCGACCGCCATGCACGCCTATCGCACCCATACCTGTGGCCAGCTCACCGCCGCCGACGCCGGCCAGACAGCGCGGCTATCCGGCTGGGTGCACTCCAAGCGCGACCACGGCGGGCTGCTGTTCTTCGACGTTCGCGACCACTACGGCATCACCCAGTGCATCTTCCCCAATGCGTCTCCGATGTTCACCGCGGCCGAGGCGCTGCGCCCGGAAAGCGTCGTCACCATCACCGGCGAGGTCGTCCGGCGGGCGGGCGCCACGGTCAACGCGAAGCTGGCGACCGGCGAGATCGAGCTGCGGGTGACCGCGATGGAAGTGCAGTCGGCGGCCGACGTGCTGCCGATGCAGGTCGCCGGCGACGAGAGCTACCCCGACGAGATCCGGCTAAAATACCGCTATATCGACCTGCGCCGCGACAAGGTCCACCGCAACATGATGCTGCGTTCCAGCGTGATCGGCTCGATCCGCCGACGCATGATCGATCAGGGCTTTTTCGAGTTTCAGACCCCGATCCTGACCGCCTCCTCGCCGGAGGGCGCGCGCGACTTCCTGGTGCCGGCGCGCAACCATCCGGGAAAGTTCTACGCCCTGCCGCAGGCGCCGCAGCAGTTCAAGCAGCTGGCCATGGTTGCCGGCTTCGATCGGTATTTCCAGATTGCACCGTGTTTTCGCGACGAGGCATCACGCGCCGACCGGTCGCCGGGAGAGTTCTACCAGCTCGACTTCGAGATGAGTTTTGTGACGCAGGAGGACGTGTTCGCGACCATCGAGCCGGTGATCGCCGGCGTGTTCGAGGAGTTTGCCGACGGCCGCGCTGTCACGAAACCGCCGTTCCCGCGCATCCCGTATGACCAGGCGATGCTTGAATTCGGCTCCGACAAGCCTGATCTCCGCAACCCGATCCGCATAACCGACGTCACCTCGCAGTTCGCCAACTCCGGTTTTGGCCTGTTCGCCAAGATCGCGGCGACCGGCGGAGTCGTGCGTGCCATTCCGGCATCCGGTGCCGGCGCCAACCCGCGCAGCTTCTTCGATAAGCTCAACGAATGGGCACGTGCGGAAGGTGCTGGCGGGCTCGGCTATATTACCTTTGATGCCGAGGGTCCGAAGGGCCCGATCGCGCGCAACCTGGAGCCCGACCGGGCCCTGGCGATCCAAACCGCCTGCGGCCTGAAGCCGGGTGACGCCGTGTTCTTTGCCGCCGGGCCGAAGCTGACGGCGGCGAAATTCTCTGGTCAGGTCCGCACCAGGCTTGGCCACGAACTCAGCCTGATCACCAAAAAGGAATTCAAGTTCTGCTGGGTCACCGACTTCCCGATGTATGAGTACGATGACGAGGCAAAGAAAATCGACTTCAGCCACAACCCGTTCTCCATGCCCCAGGGTGGCATGGAGGCGCTGAACAGCCAGGACCCGCTAACGATAAAAGCCTTCCAGTACGATATCATCTGCAACGGCATCGAGCTGTCGTCGGGCGCTATCCGCAACCACCGGCCGGATATCATGATCCGCGCCTTCGAGATCGCCGGCTACCCGCAATCGGAGGTCGAAGCGCGGTTCGGCGGCATGCTCAACGCCTTTCGCTACGGCGCCCCGCCACATGGCGGCTCGGCCCCCGGCATCGACCGTATCGTCATGCTGCTGGCCGACGAGCCCAACATCCGCGAGGTCATCCTGTTCCCGCTCAACCAGCAGGGCGAGGATCTGATGATGAACGCTCCAGCGCCGATCACGGCGGCACGTCTCAAGGAGCTTTCGCTCGCGCTTAGTTTGCCGCCGGCCAAGGCCTGAGTGTGTGTAGCCAGGTGGCGCCACGTCCGGTTCATTCCCATGTGCATTGCATCAACCGGAGCACTGCCATGCGTTTTTCAGCACTGACACCAGCGATTCTGCCATCAGTCCTGACGGCAGCCATTTTCCTGCTGGCGACGCCCGCCTGGGCCGCCGCACCCCCACCGGTCCTGGCGGCCCATCACGCCCTGTACGAGATGAAGCTCGATCTCGGCCATCGCGGCGACATCGTCGCCGCGACCGGCACCATGGGCTACGAGGTCATCGACGCCTGCGACGGCTGGACCGTGCGCCAGCGGCTACGAATGGTGGTGACAGACAATGAGGACCGCGACATCGAGATGATCTCCGACTATTCGACCTACGAATCCAAGGACGGGCTGCGCTTCAGCTTTCACATGAAGCAGATGACCGAGGGCGCTATCACCAGCCAGACCGACGGCACCGCCCGGCTGGCGCGTCGCGGCGGTGCCGGCGAGGCTCACTACACCTCGCCCGGGGAGAGCGTGAAGAAACTGCCGGCCGGCACACTGTTCCCGATGGCTCATACCGCCGCGGTGGTAGGCGCGGCGCGCGACGGTCGGCACTTTCTGACTGCGCCGTTGTTCGATGGCACCGTCGACCAGGGCGCGCAGGACAGTTCGGTGGCCATCCTCGGCTGGCGCAACCCGGCGCCCAGCAAGTATGCCGGGCTGGCGAGCCTGCCCTCGACCCGGGTGCGTATCGCCTTCTTTGACCGCAAGCCGGACGCTTTCACGCCGGACTACCAAGTCGGCATGCGCTACTGGGAGAACGGCGTCGCCGACGACATGCAGATGGATTTCGGTGATTTTTCGATGAACGCGCACATGACCGAATTCAAGCCGCTGCCCGCCAAGTGCCGCTGACTGCCGTATCGAAGGCTGCACCGAGCAAGGTCCCCGAAGTCACTCTGGTCTTCTGGATCATCAAGATCGCCGCGACCACGCTGGGTGAGACTGCCGGCGATGCGTTGTCGATGACCGAGAAGCTTGGCTACGCCACCAGCACGGGCATCTTCGGCGCCCTGTTCATCGTCCTGGTCGCGGCGCAGATCCGTGCCCGAAAATTCCACCCGGCGCTGTACTGGGCGGTCATCGTCGCCACCACCACCGTCGGCACGACAATGGCCGATTTCGCCGACCGGTCACTTGGCATCGGCTATCTCGGCGGCACGCTTATCCTGCTCGCCAGCATGATGGCGGTGCTCGGCCTGTGGCGGTTCTCGATGGGTTCGGTATCGGTCGACCACATCAGCACGCCCCGTGCCGAAGGCTTCTACTGGGTGACGATCCTGTTCTCGAACACGCTTGGAACCGCGCTCGGCGACTATTTGGCCGACGGCGCCGGATTGGGCTTTGAGGGCGGCGCGCTGGTCTTCGCCGCCGCTCTGGCGCTGGTCGCCGCGGCTTACTTCTATACTTCCATATCGCGAGCCACCCTGTTCTGGCTGGCCTTCATCCTGACCCGGCCGCTCGGCGCCACTGTCGGCGACCTGCTCGACAAACCGGTCGCCGCGGGAGGCTTCAACCTGAGCCGCATCACCGCCTCGGCGGTACTGGCCCTTTTCATCGTCGCCATGGTGACGTTCACGCGGCAAAGGGCCAGCCGCCATCCGGGCGAGCAGGAACAGGGTTCCTGACCTTCGACGCTGCCGGCTCCTATCGTCTCGCGGCGAAGAAATCCCGCAGCATCGCCCCGCACTCGCTCTCCCGCACGCCACCGATGACGTCGAGGACATGATGACACGATGCCGCGTGCAAAACGCGCGCGCCGTGCTCGACACCGCCGCCCTTTGGGTCGTAGGCGCCGAACACCAGCCGGCGAATGCGGAACAGGCTGGCTGCCTGGGCGCACATCGGGCACGGCTCCAAGGTCACCACCAGGTCGCAGCCGGTCAGCCACTTGTGTTCGATTGTCCGGGCGGCGGCGCGCAAGACCAGCATCTCGGCATGGGCGCCGGCATCGCGACGGAATTCGACCTCGTTACCGGCCGCGGCCAGGATCGCGCCATCCGGGCCGATCACGACGGCACCGACCGGCACCTCGCCACGCGCGGCGGCGAGCCGCGCCTGATCGATAGCCGCCTGCATCGCGCGCGCCTGGGAAGCAGGGTCCATGGGTTGTTCTTGCCCCGGCCCGAGGTTGCGGTCTAGCAAGCGCCATGGACACCCTGAAAAACCGGCCGATCATCGGCGTCACCCTGGATAGCGAAGCGCCCGGCGGTTACTCCAAATACCCCTGGTACGCGCTACGGCAGAACTACGCCGACGCCATCGTGGCGTCGGGCGGCCTGCCGATGGCGCTGCCGCACGCCGCCGCCCTGGCGGAAGCCTACCTGGACGCGATCGACGCGCTGGTGGTCACCGGCGGCGCCTTCGACGTCGATCCGGCGCTGTATGGCGGCGGCGCGCGCCACGCCACTGTGACCCTGAAGCCCGGCCGCACCGAGGCCGAGCTGGCCCTGATCCAGGCCGCTTTGGCGCGCGACATCCCAGTACTCGGCATCTGCGGTGGGCAGCAACTGTTGGCGGTGGCGCTCGGCGGCAGCCTGATCCAGCATATTCCTGATACCATCCCCGACGCCCTGGAGCATGAGCAGCCCAACCCGCGCCATGAGCCGGGCCACGCCGTCGCCGTGCTGTCGGGCA
>JAYTTA010000492.1:0-13799 GCA_043745345.1 Acetobacteraceae bacterium
ACGCGGTGCTGGCGGTGCTGCCGCATGGCACGGGGACGGTGAAGGTCGTCGAGGGCGGGCTTGAAATTTTCAACGATGCCGGGACCGGTTCGACCGTGATCGCCCATGCCGCGGCGATCGTTCGCGTTGAACTTGGCTAGGAGCGGCGGCGATGGCGTTGAAAAGGTTCATTTTGGAAATGGGTGCGGGCAACGACCTGCATGGAGGCGACTACACCAAGGCGGCATTGCGGGCGGTGCAGGACGCGCTGCACCATAGTTCTTTGACCTTGATACGCAGCCTGAAGCTGGAGTCCAGGAAGATGCAGGTCGAGGTCACTATTGGCGTCCAGCGGCCCGATCAGGTCGATGCTGGCGCGGTCAAAGCCTCATTGCCGCATGGCGAGGTGACCGTGCGGGTGGTCAAGGGCGGTTTGGACGTGCCCGATGATGAGGGCACCGACATCGCGGTGATCGCCACCGCTGCGATCGCGGTGCGTTTCGAGTTGCCGTCCTAGTAGTCCCCGCTTCAATAACCATCGGAGCGGCGGGGCCGCTCTGGCGTAGTGATGTAGCCGGTGCCGGCACCGAGCGCGCCACCGGTCAATCCGCCGATGGCGGCACCCGAGCCGCCGCCGGCCAGGGCACCAATAGCCGCGCCCGCACCAGCACCAATCAGACCACCACCGACCGCGCGCTGGCCTGGGTTGGATGGATCGGTGCAGCCACCGAGGGCTGCCACCAGAACAGTGGCGCCGATGATGGTGGAGCGTCGAAGACTGAGCTTCATAAAAATCTCCCGGGGGTAGTGAAGTAATAACGCGAGGCGCTCCTGTTCGTTGCGCCGCCCAGGCTGTTTGGTAGGGAAAGAAAGCACAATTGCAGCACGGCGTGTAAATTCCTTGTTATCGTGGGGCCGCAGGGTTAATCCCGCGCTTCACGAGAAGGCTGCGCCTATGTTCTCCCGGCTGCTCGGCTTCATGTCCGCCGACATGGCCATCGATCTCGGCACCGCCAACACGCTGGTCTACGTCAAGGGCCGCGGTATCGTGCTCGACGAGCCGTCAGTCGTGGCGATCGCGGATGTACGAGGCAAGAAGCAGGTTCTGGCGGTCGGAGAGGAGGCCAAGCAGATGCTCGGCCGCACGCCGGGCAATATCTCCGCCATCCGGCCGCTGCGCGACGGCGTCATTGCCGACTTCGAGGTGGCGGAGGAGATGATCAAGCATTTCATCCGCAAGGTTCATAACCGCCGCCGGTTCGCCTCCCCGTTGATCATCGTGTGCGTGCCCTCGGGCTCCACCGCGGTCGAGCGACGTGCGATCCAGGAAAGCGCTGAAAGTGCGGGCGCGCGAAAGGTGATGCTGATCGAGGAGCCGATGGCCGCGGCAATCGGCGCCGGCCTGCCGGTGACCGAGCCGTCCGGCTCGATGATCGTCGATGTCGGCGGCGGCACCACCGAGGTTGCCGTGATCTCACTCGGTGGCATCGTTTATGCCCGCAGCGTGCGGGTCGGTGGCGACAAGATGGATGAGGCGATCATCTCCTACATCCGGCGCAACCATAATCTGCTGATCGGCGAAAGTTCCGCCGAGCGCATCAAGATCGGCATCGGCGCCGCGAATGTGCCGCATGACGGCGGCGATGGCCCGTACTGCGACGTCAAGGGCCGCGACCTGATGAACGGCGTGCCGCGCGAGGTGCTGGTGAGCCAGCGTCAGATCGCCGAAAGCCTGTTCGAATCGGTCAGCGCGATCGTCGAGGCGGTCAAGGTGGCGCTGGAGAACACGCCGCCGGAGCTTGCCGCCGACATCGTGGACAGAGGTATCGTGCTGACGGGCGGCGGCGCCCTGCTGCACCGGCTGGACGAGGTGCTGCGCGATGCCACCGGGTTGCCGGTGGCGGTGGCCGAGGACCCGCTGCAATGCGTGGCACTCGGCACCGGGCGCGCGTTGGAGGACATCAAGCGGCTTCGGAACGTGCTAACAAGCATGTATTGACCGGCATGAAAGCCAACGTGGCATGAAGGCCAACCCGGCATGATCAGGCTTTCGGCATGATTCGGCTTTCAGTGCCGGCCAGGCAGGCGCTGGGAAGGCTGACCCTGCCGGTGCTGGTGGCGGCGGCGTTTGGCATGATGCTGCTCGGCAAGGCGGACGCGGTGCTGGCGGAGCGGGCGCGGATGGGTCTCGCCGATGCCTTGGCGCCGATCTACGCCCTGCTGTCGCAGCCGCTGGGCCGCATCCATGGCTGGATCGGCGACGCCCACGACCTGATCGAGATGCGCGGCGACAATGCCAGGCTGCGGGACGAGAACCAGCGCATGCGCCGGTGGCAGTCGATCGCGCTGGCGTTGGATGCCGAGAACAAGCGGCTGCGTGCCAACCTCAACTGGATCCCCGATCCGGCGCCGGAGTTCGTCACCGCCCGCGTGGTGGCGGATGCCGGCGGCGTCTATGCCCGCGCCGTGCTACTGGCGCTGGGGCCCAACCACACCGTGGCCAAGGGCCAGATCGTATTGGATGAGCGGGGCCTGGTCGGCCGCGTCACCGAGGTCGGCACGCGCACCGCGCGGGTGCTGCTGCTGACCGACCTCAACAGCCGCATCCCGGTGATCCTGGAGGCGAGCCGGGCGCGCGCGATCCTGGTCGGAAGCAACGGCGCGCGGCCACGGCTGATGTACTGGCCCGACGGCGTGACGCCTGCCGAGGGCGAGCGCATCGTCACCAGCGCCGACGCCAATGCGTTCCCCGCCAATCTGCCCATCGGCAGCGTGCACTACACGGGCGCCAACGTGCCCGAGGTGCAGACCGAGGCGCTGCTCGACAAGCTCGAGATCGTGCGGATCTTCGATTATGGCCTGCGCGGCATCGTGCCGCCGGAAACCGCCGTGCGAACCGCCGCGGCTGGTGAGAAGAAGCGCTGATGGCGCTGCCGGACCGCCGGCGGGTCGATCGTATCCCGGGCATCCGGCCGCGGCCGACGATTGGACGCCGGTTGGACCAGGCCAGCCGGATGGTGTTCCCCGTGATGAGCACGATTGGGCTCATGTTGCTCGTGCAGGCGCCGTTCGGCTTCACCGGCCAAGCCGCTTTATTACCCGCCGTGGCAGTCGGAGAAATATATTTCTGGTCGCTTTACCGCCCGGGGGCGATGCCGCCGGTGGCGGTGTTCGGGATCGGCCTACTGCTCGACCTGCTCGGCTACCTGCCGGCGGGCGTTGGCGTGCTCATGCTGCTGGCCGTACACGGCCTGGCGGTGCGCCTGCAACGGCAGTTGGCGTCGGCCGGGTTCCTGACCGGCTGCATCGTCTTCGCTGGTTTCGCGCTGGGCGCCTCGGCCATCGGCTGGGGCCTGGCGTCGCTGCTCACGCTGCATCTGCTGCCGCCCTCCGCCGCCCTGTTCCAGGCGGCCGTCGCGATCGCCCTGTATCCCGGACTGGCGGTGGTGCTGACCGCCGCGCATCAGTCGATCGCCGACCCGGACCAGGCTTAGGTGGCGCATCCCGTAAAACGCGAGACGCGCCACGGCAATGTCTTCACCCGGCGGGCGCTGCTGCTGATGGGTGGCCAGGTGACGCTGCTCGGTGCCCTGTCCGCCAAGCTATACCAGGTCCAGATCGTCCAGGGCGGCCGTTATGCCACGCTCGCTGACGAGAACCGCATCAGCGCCCGGTTGACCGCGCCGCCTCGCGGCCGGGTGCTTGACCGGTTCGGCACCGTGCTCGGTGGCAACAAGATCAACTGGCGCGCCCTGCTGATCGCCGAACAGACCACCGACAGCGCGGCGACGCTGGCGGCGTTCTCCAGGATCGTGCCGCTTTCGGACTACGAGCAGGCGCGGATCGAGCGTGAGATTCACCGCCATCGCCGGTTCATCCCGACCATGATGCGCGAGTTCCTGACCTGGGAGGAGATGGCCGCGATTGAGGTCAACGCGCCGGACCTGCCGGGCGTCGTGGTCGATGTCGGCACCTCCCGGCTGTATCCGTTTGGCGAGCTCTACGCTCATCTGGTCGGTTACGTGGCGCCGCCGAACGAGGCCGATGTCGAGGACGAGCCGATGCTGTCGCTGCCCGGCATTCGGATCGGGCGGGCGGGACTCGAAAAATACCACGACGATGCGCTACGCGGCCGCGCCGGCTCAGTGCAGATGGAGGTCAACGCGTTCGGCCGGGTGATCCGAGAACTCGACCGCGAGGAGGGAGCGGCCGGGCAGGATGTCGGGCTGACCCTGGATGCCGGCCTGCAGCAGGCGGTGGCGAAGCGTGTGGGGGAGGAAAGCGCCTCGGTCGTGGTGATGGATTGCCGCAACGGGGAGGTGCTGGCGATGGTCAGCAACCCGTCGTTCGATCCGACCTTGTTCAATTCCGGAGTGTCCAGCGCGCAATGGGCGGAATGGACGCACAACCGCCGCGCGCCGCTGATCAACAAGGCAACGTCGGGCCTTTATGCGCCTGGTTCGACGTTCAAGATGTCGACCGCGCTGGCCGGGCTCGCCGCAAAGGTGATCACGCCGGGCGAGCGGATCGTCTGCCCGGGCTTCCTCGACCTGGGCGATACGCGGTTCCATTGCTGGCGCAAGGGCGGCCACGGCGCGCTGGATCTGCGCGGCGCGCTGAAGAACTCCTGCGACGTCTATTTTTATGAGGTCGCGCGCCGCGCCGGCATCGACCGGGTGGCCGCGACCTCGCACCGGCTGGGACTTGGCGTGATGCCACAGATCGAGCTGCCGGGTGCGCGCGCCGGGCTGATACCGACACGGGCGTGGCGTCAGGCCCAGGGCAAGGCCTGGAACATCGGCGACACCATCGTCAGCGGCATCGGACAGGGTTTCATCCAGGTCACGCCCATGCAGCTCGCGACCTACACGTCGCGGATTGCCACCGGCCGCATGGTCGAGCCGCATCTGACCCGCACCCTGGGCGGCGTGGCGCAGCCTGGCGGCCGGGCCGAGGATTATGCCGCATTGGACGTGCCGGATCGCGACCTGCGGCTGGTGCGCGACGGCATGTGGCAGGTCGTGAACGAGCCCGGCGGCACTGCGCCGCAGGCCCGGCTGCCGGCCGAGATGCGGGTGCAGCTGGCCGGTAAGACGGGGTCATCGCAGGTCCGGCGGGTGTCGCGCGAGCAGCGCGAACACGGCTTCAAGTCGGAAAACCTGCCGTGGGAGTTCCGCCCGCACGCGCTGTTCGTCGCCTACGCGCCGCATGACGCGCCGCGCTACGCCGTGGCCGTCGTGATCGAGCACGGCAATGCCGGCGCTGCGGTCGCGGCCCCAGTCGCGCGCGATATCATGATCGAGACGCTGACCCGCGATCCCGTCAACCGTTCCGAGCCGCCGGGCGCCAGGCTGGCCGACGTGACATCGGACAAGCCGGGATGATGGAGCGGCGGCTGATCCGCGAGAGATCCTTCGATCTCACCGGCAAACTGTGGCGGGTCAGCTGGATCTACGTGCTGCTGCTCAGTCTGCTTGCCGGCGTGGGCTACGCGGCGTTGTACAGCGCCGCTGGCGGTAATGCCGAGCCGTACGCGATCCGGCACGCGCTTCGGTTCGCGACCGGCGTCGTGCTGATGGTCGGCATCGCCATGGTCGACATACGGTTCATCGCCAGGCTGGCGTGGCCGGCCTACGCGGTCTGCGTCGGTCTGCTGGTGGCGGTGATGCGCATGGGCCATGTCGGCAAGGGGGCACAGCGCTGGATTGACCTGGGCGGCCTCCAGCTTCAACCGAGCGAGTTGACCAAGATCGCGCTGGTGCTGGCGCTCGCCGCCTGGTTCCATCGTGCCTCGTGGGAGCGGGTCGGCAATCCGTTCTTTCTGGTGCCGCCAATCCTGGCCGTGCTGGTGCCGGTCGGGCTGATCCTGAAGGAGCCGAACCTCGGCACCGCGATGATCACGCTGCTGGTCGGCGGTTCGGTGTTCTTCGCCGCCGGCGTGCGCTGGTGGAAATTTCTTCTTGTGCTGCTGCCGGTGCCGTTCGCGGCCCAGATCGCCTATGGCCTGCTGCATGGTTACCAGCGCGCGCGCATCGACATCTTCCTCAATCCGGAAAGCGATCCTCTGGGTGCGGGCTACAACATCATCCAGTCGAAGATCGCGCTTGGTGCCGGCGGGCTGTGGGGCAAGGGGTTCCTGCAAGGCACGCAGGGGCACCTGAATTTCCTGCCGGAAAAGCAGACCGACTTCATCTTCACCATGATCGGCGAGGAGTTCGGGCTGGTCGGCGGCATCGCGGTGATCGCGCTACTGTGCCTGATCGTGGTCGCCGGCATGGCGATTGCGCTGAACTGCCGCCATCAGTTCGGCCGGCTGGTGGCGCTCGGCATCTCGGTCAACTTCTTCATGTACGTGTTCGTCAACATCGCGATGGTGATGGGCGCGATCCCGGTCGGCGGTGTGCCGTTGCCGCTGGTGTCGCATGGCGGCTCGGCGGTGCTGACGGTGATGGTGGGTTTTGGCATATTGATGTCGGTGCATGTGCACCGCGACGCCGAGTTCGGCGATGAGAGGGACGAGTTCGGATGATTTTTTTCCGCGGCATGGCCGTCGGGCTGGTTCTGGCGCTCGGCGCCTGTGGCTACACGCCGGCGCAACTTGGTATCACCGGGCCGACCCCGAACCCGATGACGGCCGTTGCTCCGCCGCCGGTCGGCGGCAACTCCGATGCGCAGGCAAGGATACCGGGCGTGCAGACCGATGACGTGGTCTATGGCACGCCGTCGGTCAGAATGCCTTAAGTCCGCGGGTTACAAGGGGCTAGCCCCGCAGCCGGCTTGGGCGGAGCCCAAGCTTTCTGCCTTCTGATAACTTTGGGCCAATGGCCGGATGGTGAATACGGCCAGGCTCGACAGCGCTGCCATGGCCAGAAACACATAGCCCCCCGCCTGCGCGTAGATCCAGCCGGAGACGACTATCAGGATGCCGGTCGGCAGGCCCATGCCGAGGGCGGCGTGCAGCGCCTGTGCGGTGCCGGCGCGTGCCGGGGGGATAGTGCGCGACAGCATCTGCATAGCGGAGAGGTGTTGCAGGGCGAATGTCGCGGCGTGCAGCGCCTGCGCGGCGGCCAGCAGCGGCAGGCCCGGGGAAAGCCCGGTCACGGTCCAGCGCAGCACCGAGGCGCCGGCGGCGCAGGCGGTGAGGCCGGCCGGGCCAAGCCGATCGACCAGGGCGCGGCCACGCACGAACAGGAAGATCTCGGCGACGATTCCCTCGGCGATGAGCAGCCCGATGATGCTGTCGGAGTAGCCCTGGCTGCGCCAGTACAACGCTCCAAAGCCGTAATAGGCGGCGTGCGCGCCCTGGATCAGCGCCGAGGCGGCGATGGTTGCGCGGAATGCGGGGCGGCGCAGAAGGGCCCAGGCGCCCTCGGGTCGCGCGGTGGAATGCGGCGGCGTGGCCAGACGCGGCAGCAGGCGCGCGGCGATGCTGACCAACGCATAGCCGCCGGCGAGCAGCCAAGGTACGATCCAAGAACCCGCTGTGGCGAGCAGCCAGCCGCCGCCGGCCGTGGTCGTCATGAAGGCGCCCGATCCCCAGGCGCGGACCGGGCCGTACTGCATACGTCCCTCTTGGGTCAGCGCCAAGGCTAGGCTGTCGATCAACGGTGACAACGCCGACGACAGCACGCCCTGTCCGGCGGCAACCACCAGGATGGCTAGAAAGTCATGCGACGGAACATAAAGCAGCGCACCGCCGGTTGCCGCCAGGGCTGTGCAGAACAACACGGCGCCACGCTGGCCGAGCCGGTCGGCAACCTGCCCCCAGGCCGGACCGCACAGCACCCGGAACAGCGAGGCGGCGCCGAGCACCTGGCCGATGGCGGCAGGGGACAGCCCGCGATCGGAGAACCACAGCGGCAGGTAGGCACCCTGGATGGCGAAGGTGCCGAACATTGCGGCGAAGAAGAAGCCGACCCTGGCGCCAGCCGTCATTTTATTACCAGCGGGGTCACCCGTGGGGTAACTGGCGGGGTTCAGGCAACCTGCAGGGCCGCGAGTTCCCGTATCTTGCCGGCCATCGCAGCGATGCCGTTGCCCCGGTTGCTCGAAAGTGCCGCGATCAACCCGAGGTCTTTCAGGAACACCGGATCCGTCGCCAGGATTTCGGCCGGGGTGCGGCCCGAATAAACACGCAGCAGCAACGCCACCAGGCCGGAGACGATGGCGGCGTCCGAGGCACCGGCCAGGAACAGCTTGCCGTTGCGTCGCTCGACCTCCATCCAGACCTGGCTCTGGCAGCCCGGGACGCGATGGGAATCGTTACGCCAGTCTTGCGGAAACGGCGGCAGCTTGCGGCCGAGTTCGATGATGAACTGGTAACGATCCATCCAGTCGTCGAAAAGCCCAAGTTCGTCGCCAATCGCGGCGACCGCCTCGGCCGCGGCGGGTTCCTCAGGGATCAGGAAGGGATCGGACATTACTAGTATGTGCGGCTCCTGCCGGCCCAGGTCAAGCTGAGACATTCGTGCGAGCCCAGCCGATGACGGTGTCGTCATCGATGTCGCCGGCCGCCATCTGCAGGGTGACGATTGCCGCATCCGCATCGCTGACCGGAAACCGCAGTCTATTCAGCGCCAGGAAAGTTTCCAGTGCAACATAGGCCGTGCCCCTATTGCCATCGATGAACGAGTGGTTGCGGACGATGCGCAGAGCATACAACGCCGCGAGTTCGGCGATATCGGGATTTGTGTAGCCCTCCCGGTTCGTCGGCCGGGTCAGGGCACCTTCCAAAAAGCCGTTGTCGCGTGACCCGCCGGCACCGTCATGCTCGGCCAACTGCTCGTCATGGATCGCCATGACCAGGTCACGCGACAGCCAGACCATCACTTGGTGAGTTCGCGCAGAACCCCCGGCGTTCTTTCATGATCCGCCGCGCCACCGTTATCTGCGTCTCGAACTCGGCATCCGAGGTGGTCAGCCGAATGCCGACCTCGGTCTCCACCGCGAACAGCCGGTCGCTCTTCCGCAGTCCAAGCTTCACAAGCAGTTCTTTGGGTAGGACCACGCCAACCGAGTTGCCGACACCGATCAGCTTCAACTCAGCCATCTCGTTGCTCCGCTGTTTACGTCACTCTGGGCCCAGGGTGACGTAAACAGCGGAGCAACGAGACGCCTATAGGATAAACCGGCTCAGATCGCCGCGCGACGCCAAAGCAGAGACCTTTTCATGGACGTAGGCCGCATCCACCGTCACCGTGTCACCGGAACGGTCGGTGGCGGAAAAGCTGATCTCCTCCAGAAGCCGCTCCAGCACGGTGTGCAAGCGTCGCGCGCCAATATTCTCGATCCGGTCGTTGATGTCGGAGGCAAGTTCCGCCAGCGCATCCACCGCGTCGTCGGTAAAGTGAAGGATTACCGACTCGGTGCCGAGCAGCGCCGAATACTGCTTTAGCAGCGAGTGTTCGGGCTCGGTCAGAATGCGGCGTAGATCGTCGCGCGACAGCGGCGCCAGCTCGACCCGGATCGGCAAACGGCCCTGTAGCTCTGGCAGCAGGTCGGCCGGCTTGGCGAGGTGGAACGCGCCCGAGGCGATGAACAGCACGTGGTCGGTCTTTACCGGCCCGTATTTGGTGGTAACGGTGGTGCCCTCGATCAGCGGCAGCAGGTCGCGCTGCACGCCCTCGCGGGACACGTCGCCGCCGCGAAAGCCGCCCTCGCCAGTGCGCGCGCAGATCTTGTCGATCTCATCGAGGAAGACGATGCCGTTGTTCTCGGCGTGCGACACCGCGTCCTTGCACAGCTGGTCGTTGTCGAGCAGCCGGTCGGCCTCCTCCCGCTCCAGCGCACGTCTTGCATCCGGCACCAGCATCTTTCGCGATTGTGCGGGGCGGCCGCCCATCATGCCCTTCATCATCTCACCAAGGTTGATCATTTGGCCAGGCGGCATGCCCGGTATGTCGAGCTGACCGATCGGCGAACTGCCTGGCGCATCGGTGACCGAGATGTCGATCTCCTTCTCCTCGAAATCGCCGTTTCGCAGCATGCGGCGGAACTTCGAACGCGTGTCTGCCGCGGCACCCTCGCCGACGAGGGCGGAAATCAGACGCTCCTCGGCGGCAAGCTCGGCCTTTACCTGAACCTCGCGCCGGCGCCCCTCGCGCAGCATGGTGATGCTGACCTCGACCAGGTCGCGAACGATGCTCTCCACGTCGCGGCCGACATAGCCGACCTCAGTGAACTTGGTCGCCTCGACCTTGAGGAACGGTGCCTGAGCCAAACGCGCCAGCCGCCGCGCGATCTCGGTCTTGCCGCAGCCGGTCGGGCCGATCATTAAAATATTCTTCGGCACCACCTCCTCGCGGATGCCCTCGGGCAGCTGTTGACGGCGCCACCGGTTGCGTAATGCGATCGCCACCGCCCGCTTGGCGTCGTTCTGGCCAACGATGAACCGGTCGAGCTCGGAGACGATCTCACGCGGCGTGTAGGTTGGAACGTCCATCACTTATTCTCCTGCGACAGCGTCTCGATAATGACGTTGCCGTTGGTAAAGACGCAGATATCGGCGGCGATACGCATGGCGCGGCGCGCAATTTCCTCGGCGCCAAGGCCCTCGACCGTCATCAGCGCGCGCGCCGCGGCCAAGGCGAAGTTGCCGCCCGAGCCGATCGCGATGACGCCGTCCTCCGGCTCCAGCACGTCGCCGTTGCCGGTCAGGGTGAAGCTGCGGTCGCAGTCGGCCACCGCCATCATCGCCTCCAGCCGGCGCAGATACCGGTCGGTGCGCCAGTCCTTCGCGAGCTCGACGCAGGCACGCTCCAGCTGGTTGGGAAAGCGCTCCAGCTTGGCTTCAAGGCGCTCCAGCAGGGTGAAGGCATCCGCCGTGGCGCCGGCGAAACCCGCGATGACCAGTCCACCATTGCCGATGCGCCGGACCTTGCGCGCGTTGCCCTTGACCACGGTGTTGCCGAGGCTGACCTGGCCGTCACCGGCCATGGTCACGTGCCCATCGCGCCGGACGCACAGGATCGTGGTGCCGTGCCAGCCGACTGGGTCGTTGGATGAGAGTGTGTTTTGCATGGAACTGAAATGGCGCTTGCCTATAAAAAGGGCAAGGGGAGCAAGGATAGGCTCTGCCCCATCCTTGCTGGGGGCAAAGCCCTAGAACCCATTTTATACAGTGAATTGCTCGGCTATAATGCGCTCTGACAGGCCTTGTTCGGGGTCGAACAGCACGCCTACGCGCACTGATCGGTCCTCGGCTACGGCGACAGAGGCTACATCGCGGACCTCGGTGAAGTCTGCAACGGCGGCTACCGGTCGCTTATCGGCTTCCAGAACTTCGAACAGCACGTCTGCCGAGCTTGGCAGTAAGGCGCCGCGCCAGCGCCTCGGGCGAAAGGCGCTGATTGGCGTCAACGGCAGAAGATTGGCTGACAAGGGCACGATCGGGCCATGTGCCGATAGATTATAGGCGGTCGATCCAGCCGGCGTGGAAATTAGCACCCCATCGCAGATCAGCTGCTCAAGCCGCACCCGGCCATCCACCGTGATGCGGATCTTAGCCGCCTGGCGTAGCTGCCGCAGCAGCGACACCTCGTTCAACGCGAGGGATTCCTCGACCGCACCCGTCATCGTCACCACGATCATTCGCAGCGGATGCAGCACTGCCTCCTGCGCGCGGGACAATCGCTCCGGTAGCTCGTCCTCGCCGACCGAGTTCATCAGGAACCCGACCGAGCCGCAGTTCATGCCGTAGACCGGGATGTCGCGGCCGAGCAGCGAATGCAGCGTCTCAAGCATGAACCCGTCGCCGCCCAAAGCCACCACGACGCTGGCGCTGGCAGGAGCGCAGGCGCCGTAGCGTGCCTCCAGCCGGGCACGGGTGGTCTGCGCGGCGGCAGTCGGCGCCGCGACGAACGAGATATGTCCCGGCCGCACCTCGCCGTGGCGCTCGCGCATCGTCAGCGAGTCGAGCATCGCATGGCTCATGCGAGTTTTCGATGCTCAAGTACTGGCATGTCGCGCCGGACCCTTTCGGTCACAGTGGAGTCGATCCGCGCCGTCGCCCAGCCGGTGCCGTCGGACACGGTAGCGACGACCTGGCCCCATGGATCGCACAGCATGGAATGGCCGTAGGTCAGGCGCGGCTCGATGCCGCCATCGAGGTGCCGGCCCCAGGTCGCGGGTGCCGCGATCCAGCACTGACTTTCGATCGCGCGGGCGCGGATCAACACGTCCCAATGGTCGCGCCCGGTCTGTTGGGTAAAAGCGGAGGGCAGGAAGATCAGCTCGGCGCCGGCGCGGCGCAGCGCCAGGAACATCTCAGGAAACCGCAGATCGTAGCAGATGGCGCAGCCGACCTTCAGCCCAGCGGCCTGGTAGGTGACGATCTCGTCGCCGGCGCCGTAGGTGGCGCTTTCGCGGTAGCCGGTACCGTCCGGACCCGTGATGTCGAACAGGTGGATCTTCCGGTAGCGCGCCAGTTCCTGCCCTTCCGGCCCGAACACCAGCGTGGTGTTGAACAGCCGATCGCCGCCCTTTTCCTGGATGGATCCGCCGTGGACATGGATGCGCTGGCTGCGCGCCACGTTGCGGAGGAACTCGTAGGCCCGCCCGCCCGGCTCGTTCGAGCCTGCCGGCGGCAGCGCCTCGGCGACATCGAATTTTCCGTCCCGCGTGCCGCCCAGGCAGGACCAGACCTCGGGCAGGCTGACGATGTCGGGCCGGTCCGCCATCGCGGCACCGATCAGTCGGTCCGCCTGGGCGATATTTTCAGCCTTATCGTGGCCGGGGTTCATCTGGATGACGCTGACCCGCATGGCTCTCTCCGGTGTGCCGAACTCCGTAGGCGATAGGTTAGGACCTTGCCCGAAAATGCCTAGACTAAGTAGAGGCGTTCTAAGGGGCGCCTGCCCCTTGGCGGGTTTGGGCAGAGCCCAGCTTTGACTGCTGCTGTCACCTAGGCCAATCCAGCCTAGGTTCAGCGCGGCCGCGTGCCTCGGGCCGCCGCAGAGTGGTGCGGGGTGGACGGTATTCGTCCTCCTCCAGCTCGTGTGCGGCCGGCGGGATCGGTGGGCGCGAGACCATCGGCGGCTCGTCGCGTCGCGGCGTCATGCCGGGTGGCGCGTAGACGTCGTCGTAGGAGGATTGCCGTATCGGCTCGGGCAGGCGGTGCGTCAGCGAGCGTATTTCGCCCTGGATCTCGTCAAGCCGCGCCTCGATCATCTCCAGCCTGCCTTTTAGGCCGATGACGCTGAACGGCAGCAGCAGGAAGGCTAGGCCCCACAGCACGGCGGGCACCAGCAGCAGCAGTGGCACCCACCAGGGCAGCCAGTCCGGCAGTGTCACGGGCAGGTTCATCGCAGGGTCCCAGTATTTCAATAGGCGGCATTTCAACAGGCGGCATTTTAACAGGCAGCCGACATCACTCTATCATCCCTGACGGTTGGTTCACCTATCAGCATGCATGCGGATATGGATTTATGGCGCGGGTCATGGCAAGCCTGAGGCTAGTCGCCACAGGTTGCATCATGAAGCTGCTCATTCCCGGTCCGGTCTCCACCCACCCCGACGTACGCGCCGCTATGACGCGTGATTTCGCGCCATGGGACAACGATGCCAAGCCGATGATTGCGTCCGTCAAGGACCGGGTGCTGGCGATCGCCGGCGGCGTTCCCGGCGAGCATGTCGCGCTGATGCTGCAAGGCTGCGGCCACTACGCGATCGAGGCGTCGATCCGGACATTCCTGCCGCTGGGCGGGCGCATCTTAATCGCCGATACGGGACCCTATGCCGGGCGCATGATCCGGCTGGCGAGCGAGGCCGGCCGGGCGGTGACGGTTCTGCCGGTGGCGGCCGACCGCCCGGTTAGCGCCGCG
>JAYTTA010000493.1:0-3669 GCA_043745345.1 Acetobacteraceae bacterium
TTTCGGCAGTTGGAATGCCCGCGGAGGGAGAGCCCAACCTTTCTACGTCAAGTGCGGCAGCCGCTTCCAGTCGTCGCTCTGCATCTCGATCAGCCGCGACGCGGTGCGCTCGAAAGCCCGCGCCCCCTCGCCCCGCTCATAAAGCTGGTCCGGCACCGCGTCGGCCGAGGCGATCAGCTTAACCCGGTGATCATACAGCGCGTCCACCAGCACGATGAACCGTCGCGCGACGTCGTAGTTAGCGGGCGACAGCCGCGGCACGCCGTCCAGCACAAGAGTATGGAAGTGCGTCGCGAGCGCCAGGTAGTCGCCGGCGCCGAGCGGCTGGCCGCAAAGCTGGTCGAAGTCGAACCGTGCGACGCCTTCGGCGGCCAGCGGCACCACCAGCGTTCGCCCCATGATGGTCAGCGTCTGGCGCTTGGGCTTGGCGCCGCCGCTGAGCTCCGAAAAAGCGCGGTCCAGCGCCGCGTCGGCCTGCCAGCCCGAGGGCACGTGCCAGGTCGGCACGCCGGCCAGCCGGTGGCGGCGGAAATCGCGGCCGGCATCAAGCACGAGGATATCGAGGTGCTGCTTGATCAGCTCGATGAACGGCAGGAAGGCGTCGCGGCCGGGCTGACCGCGGAACAGGTTGTCCGGCGCGGTGTTGGAGGTCGTGACGACGATCACCGACCGCTCGAACAGCGCCTGGAACAGCCGGCCGAGCAGGATCGCATCGGCGATGTCGTTGATCTGGAACTCGTCGAGGCACAGCAACGCGGCCTCGGCGGCGATTTCGTCGGCGAGCCTCGGGATCGGATCGGCGATGTTGGGATCGGCGCGGCGGTAGGCGTGGATGCGGGCGTGGGCCTCCTGCACGAAGGCGTGGAAGTGGATGCGGCGCTTGCGCGCGACGGCGGCGGTGGCGAAGAACAGGTCCATCAGCATGGACTTTCCGCGCCCGACCTCGCTGACGAGATAAAGCCCGTTGAGGCGGTCATGGGCCGCCTCGTCGACGTGGCGGCGGCGTAGCAGGCGCGACAGGAAGCCGCCCTGTTGCCCAGCATGGGCGGGGGGATCGTAGCCGCGGAGCTGCACCCACAGAAGCTGCAGGCGCTCGGCGGCGAGGCGCTGGGCCGGATCGTGCGCCAGCTCGCCGGCCGCCAGCATGGCGCGGTAGGCCGGCAACGGTCCGGCATGGGGCGCGAGCGGCTCGATTTGCGTGGCGGTGTCCATGACCGCGCGGGCATACCGCGACAGCGGCCGACTTTCAATCAATGCGGCACCGGTTGAGTTTCAATAAACGCGACGCTCCTCATCGCGCGCGCGACCCTCTATACACTGGCATCGCCGCAGGTGCCGGCCGGAGTGTTTTTGTGATGGACGAGTTGCCGCGTGCGATCCTGCCCCAGGTGATCGCGATCGTGGAACAGGCGGGGGCGATGCTGGCGGCTGAGTTTCTTGTGCCCGATGGGCCGCGTGGCGTGATGCAGGCTGGGGTGATACCGGCTATTGCGCCGGACAAGGCCGACATCGATGTCGAGCTTGAGCTTTTTCTCCGTCACCGCCTGACGGAACTGCTGCCGGCGAGATTTGTCGGCGAGGAATGCGGCGTCGTGGACCATGCCGGACCGTACTGCTGGCTGGTCGATCCGCAGGACGGCACCCGCGCCTTCCTTCAGGGTGCGCGCGGCAGCGCCGTTTCGGTCGGGCTGCTGCACGACGGCGTGCCGGTGCTGGGGGTGGTGTTTTCGCCGTTCTCACCCGATCTGGGACCGGACCTGATTGCCTGGGCCGAGGGCATGGATTTTCTGCTCCGCAACGGCGCCGAGCTTCGGGTTGATCTGTCCATGCGCGATCTGGATGCCGGCGAGGTTGTTTTCCTATCGCATCATGCGCCGCGCCGGCCGGTGACCAACGGCGCGCGGGTGATGCCGGCGCGGTTCATCGCCATGCCCTCGATCGCCTACCGGCTGGCCCGCGTCGCGTGCGGCGACGGCGTCGGCACGGTCTCGACCAGCGGGCCCGGCAGCTACGACTATGCCGCCGGCCATGCCCTGCTGCGCGGCGCCAAGGGGGTGTTCATCGACCAGACCGGCGGCGCCGTGACCTACACGCGTAATGGCGACAGCCGCGTCGAAAAATGTTTCGCGGGAGCTGAAAAGGCGGTGCGGAAGCTGGCGGAGCGGAGCTGGACCGGCAGCGACGAGGCTCGCATAGCGCCGCGCATAATGCTGACCTGGCCGCGGCTCGGGCAAGGCCAACTGCTCGACCGGGCGCAGGGCTGCCTGCTCGGCCAGATCGCCGGCGACAGTCTTGGCGCGCGGGTGGCGGGCAAATCCCCCGTTGAGATCGGTGAGATGTTTCCGGGAGGCGTGCGGCAACTGGCCGATGGCGGCACCTGGGAGATCCTGGCGGGGCAGCCGACCAACACGTCTGAACTGGCGCTGGCGCTGGCGCGGTCGCTGATCGAGGTTGGCGATTTCGACGCCGAAGCCGTCGCTACCGCCTATGGTGCCTGGTACGCGTCACACCCGTTCGACCTGGGTGCGACGACGCGGATCGCGCTGGCGCCGGCATCGCGCGCGGCGCGGGCGCGGGCGGAAGTCGCCAGCAGCAAGGCCGACCGGCACAGCCAGAGCAACGGATCGCTGATGCGGGTGTCGCCGATCGGCATCTGGGCCGACAGCGTGGAGCAGGCGGCGGCGTGCGCGATGGCCGACAGCGACCTCACGCATCCGCACCCGGTCTGCGCCATCGCCTGCGGCGCCTATGCCGGGGCAATCGCCGCCGGCATCGCAGGCGGGGATGCGGCGGGAATGCTGCGCGCCGCGCGAGCAATCGCCGAGGATGGCGCCGGCCAGGATGACGGCGTCATCGTCCGCGTGCTGGAAGCCGCGTCCGCAGGGCAGAAGCCGGGCGACTACGTGCGGCGCATGGGCTGGGTGACGGTCGCGCTGCAGAACGCGTTCTTCCACCTGCTGCATACCGCCGAACTGGCGGACGCGCTGGCCGCCACCGTATCGGAGGGCGGCGATACCGATACCAACGCCGCCGTGACGGGGGCCCTGATGGGCGCGTTGCTGGGCCGGGGGGCGGTGCCGACGCAATGGTCGCGGGCGATTTTGTCGTGCCGGGCGGATGCAGCGCTGGGTGCGAAGAAGCCGCGGCCGGCGATCTACTGGCCCGACGACGTTTTCGACGTGGCAGAGGCCCTTCTCGCTTGCCAGCCGCGCGACATGGTGCTTTCGGTGGTGCCAGACGCCGAACCGATCCGCTAGGATATTTCGATGATAGAGCTTGATTACACCTCACTCCGCGCCGTGCCGCAGGCCGGCGATCCGTTCCCGCATGTCGTGGTGCCGAACTTCGTGCCGCCGGACGTGCTGCGCCAGGTCATTGCCGACCTGCCGCCGATCGGCAACGGTGGCTCCTACCCTCCCGGCTCGTTGCGGCTCGGGCCTGCCGCACGGGCGCTGGTCGAGGCGATGGAAGGGCCGGAGCTACGGGCCGCGATCGAGCAGAAATTCGGCCTCGACCTCAGCGGCGCGCCGACCATGCTGACGGTGCGCGGCCGCACGCGCGAGAAGGATGGCCGCATCCATACCGACAGCCGCGCCAAGCGGGTCACGGTGCTGCTGTACCTCAACCCCGATCCGGGCCGGTTCAGCGGCCATGAGGGATGCCTGCGGC
>JAYTTA010000494.1:0-3662 GCA_043745345.1 Acetobacteraceae bacterium
CTCGCTTTCGCCCGCGGTCACGTGCCCGTCGATGATGTTGAAGATAACCTGTCGATCGCCGCTGCGCACCCTGAAGCACACCGACCAGCCGCCGGCCCAGACCGCCAGCACCCGGTCGTCCGCACACGCCGCACGCCACGCGGCGGCTGGCGGAAACCCGGCCATCACTTGCCGTCCGGCTCGCGGTCGATCAGCCGCATCAACGCCGGAAAATAGACGTCTCCGTTGCCTGCCGCGTCCGACGCAATCAGCCGCTCCATCGTCAGCTCCGCGCCGTCCATTCTCACGCCCGCGTCGGCCGCCATCTGCAGCGCGTAGGACAGATCCTTCATTGCATACCGGGTCGAGAACGCGCGCTCGGGGAAATTCGCCAGCAGCATCGACTTCATGCCGTGGTTGCGCAGTACAAAGCTGTCGCCCGACCCTTTGGCGATGGTCTCAAGCAGCACGTCCGCGGCAACTCCCTCACGCCGGCCCAGCGCCATCGCTTCGGCGAGGGCACAAACATTTTGGAACACCAGCATGTTGTTGAGGATCTTCACCACTTGCCCGGCGCCGACCGGGCCGCAATGAGTGACATCGGTGCCCATCGTCTCCAGCACGGCCCGAACATGGGCAAATACCTTGTCGGTCGCGCCGACCATGATGCTGAGTTCGCCGCGTGAGGCCGCCTCCCGCGTGCGGGCGATCGGCGCGTCGGCGAAGGCGACGCCTGCCGCTTCCAGCCCGGCGCCAATCTCACGCGTCATGGCGACCGGTGAGGTGCTGGTATCGACCACCACCTGGCCCGGCCGCAGCAGCGGCTCGAGTTCGGCCAGAACGCCCTGTACCGCTTTGCCGTCCGGCAAGGAAAACAGGATCAGGTCGCAGGCGGCGGCGATGTTGGTAATGGAGGCGGCCTGAACGCCGTGCTCCGCCAGCCGTGCCGCCGGCTCGGGCCGTAGGTCGAACGCGAGCACCGGAAAACTGCAACGGCGCGCCAGATGGCCGCACATCGGCTCGCCCATCACGCCAAGCCCGATGAACCCGATCTTGCGGATCGGCAGCAACGTATCGGGCATGGTCGTCTCCAACGAACTTTACGTCAGTGTCATTGGCCCGCTCAGCCGTGTCAAAGTCCGGCGGCAACCGATGGAGAACCCCCATGCATGCCAGCCTGCGCGGCACCCGCCTCTACTTCGACATCGAGGGCGCCGGTCTGGTGCCCGACGGCGACACGATGCGCGAGCACCCTCCAGCGTTCATCATCCATGGCGGCCCGGGCGGCGACCACACCGGCTTCAAGCCGGGAATGGGCAAGCTCGCCACTCGCCTGCAACTCGTCTATTTCGACCATCGCGGTCAGGGACGATCCGACCGTTGCGATCCGGCGCTGTACACCCTCGACGAGAACGTCGAGGATATGGAAGCATTGCGCCGCTATCTCGGCCTGGAAAAGATAGTGTCGATCGGAACCAGCTACGGCGGCATGGTGGCGATGGCCCACGCCGCGCGCTACCCGCAATCGGTCTCCCACCTCGTGCTGATCGTCACCGCGTCGCACGGCGGCTTCATCCAGCGCGCCGCCGACATCGTGCGCCAACACGGCACGCCGGAGCAGCGGGCCGTGTGCGAAACCCTGTGGGCCGGAGCTTTTCGCACTCGCGACGAGCTGCAACGCTATTACGAGGTCATGGGCCCGCTATACTCCTGCCGCTACGACCCCGCGGCCGCCGCGTCCAGTCGGGCCCGCGCGACGCACGAGCCTGAGCCGCTCAACCGCGCCTTCGGCCCCGACGGCTTCCTCCGCCGCTTCGACATCCGCCCGGAACTCGCGCGCATAACGGCGCCGACGCTCATCCTCGCCGGCCGGCACGACTGGATCTGCCCGCCGGAATTCTCCGAAGAAATCCACCGTCTGCTACCCGGCTCAGATCTTCGTATCTTCGAAAACTCCAGCCACTCGATCCGAGCCGACGAACCCGACGCCATGCTCGACACGATCGCCGGCTTTGTTGTCTAGCGGTCCTGATCGGCCAAGATGCTGGGCGGTATCGCCGGCTTGTCCGATTGTTCCCACCGCAACACCGGCCTGCCAGTGTCGGCGTTGTAAGCCCAAACCCCGACAAGTCGGCTACAGCCTTGCGTCCGCACCGGCGCGCTGGCCTGCATCCAGCTTGTGGACAGTTCGCGGAACAGGTTGGATTTCAGCGGTGCGGTCATCGTCGTGGCTCCGTGCGCCGTGAGATCACGCACCAAACCATGAAACTTTTGTGACGAATGTGACCTGCGTCACTCGTGTGAAGGGGGAGGATGACACGGGATCGCGAGTGACGCATTCTGGCGACAACACGAAACAGCCAGGAAAACGCCAAATGACCGGAACCATGTTGCAGGGAAAAGTATGTGTCGTGACCGGCGCTGGGCGCGGCATCGGCCGTGCCATCGCGCTGGCGATGGCCGATGAGGGCGCGCAGGTCGTGGTCAACGATGTCGGCGCCGCGGTCGACGGCCAGGGTTTTGATGGCGGTCCCGCCCAGCAGGTGGTCAACGAGATCGAGTCGCTGCACGGCCAGGGCCAGGCCGTCGCCAACACCGACAGCGTGGCCGAGTGGGATGCGGCGCAGGCCATCATCCAGACCGCGATCGACAAGTTCGGCCATATCGACGTGGTGGTGAACAACGCCGGCATCCTGCGCGACCGCATGTTCCACTACATGACGCCCGAGGAATTCGACGCGGTGATGAAGGTGCACCTCTATGGCGCCTTCAACGTCAGCCGCGCCGCCATCCCGCACATGCGCAAGCAGCTGTCCGGCGCCTTTGTCCACATGACCTCGACCAGCGGCCTGATCGGCAGTGTCGGCCAGGCCAACTACGCCGCGGCCAAGCTTGGCATCGCCGGGCTGTCACGCTCGATCTCGATGGACATGCAGCGCTACAACGTGCGCTCCAACTGTATCGGCCCGCACGCCTTCAGCCGCATGATCGAAAGCATCCCCGGCCAGGACGAGGCCGCCTTGCAGGTCCGCGCGCAGAAAACCCGGCCCGACCAGGTGGCGGTGCTGGCAACATTCCTGGCATCCCCGGCGGCCGAGAAGATCAGCGGCCAGATCCTCGGCGCCCGCGGCAACGAGATCTACCTCTACAGCCAACCCCGCCCGATCCGCACTATGCACAGCAGCGAGGGCTGGACACCGGAAACGATGGCCGAGCGGCTTATGCCGGCGTTCCTGCCCAGCCTGACCCCGCTGGAGCGGACGCGGGACGTCTATGCCTGGGATGCGATTTAGTAGGGGCAAGGCGAAGGGCTCTGCCCCTCAACCCCGCCAAGGGCGGAGCCCTTGGAACCCATCCATAAGAAATAGGCTTGCAGCGATCCGATGGGCAGGCGGCTAGGTGGCGCTTCCGGCGGGCGGAAGATCAGGAAGCCTAGGCTGCCATGGTCGCGCCGGAAGACTTGACGTCTTTAAAATACTGACGGCTTGAATAGGCGACGATGTCGGCGATGCTGGCAAACTGCTCCATCTCCACAACTGAAACTTCGATGTCGTGGCATTCCCTCAGGTGAGCAGCAAAACTCAGCCGGCTGAACCGATCCAGTGCCAGATCCTCGCCAAGCCGTGTCGATAATGAAATCTTGTCAGCGTTGACGCCGGTCGATCGTTCGACGGCAGCAGCGA
>JAYTTA010000495.1:0-3659 GCA_043745345.1 Acetobacteraceae bacterium
AAATTCGGCTATATCGAGCTCACGCGCGGAGAAAAGTAATGTCGAACGAGGTCTCCGCGCTCGCCACCATCCAGCGCCAAGTCTTGTGGAACCGCCTGATCGCGGTGGTCGAGGAGCAGGCCCAGATCATGATCCGCACGGCCTTCTCGACCACGGTGCGTGAGGCCGGCGACCTGTCTGCCGGAGTGTTCGACCTTCAAGGCCGGATGATGGCCCAGGCGGTCACCGGCACGCCGGGCCACGTCAACTCGATGGCCGAAAGCGTGCTGCACTTCCTGGAGAAATTCCCGGCGGCGACGATGAAGCCCGGCGATCATTACATCACCAACGATCCCTGGCTCGGCACCGGCCATCTGCACGACCTGACCGTGGTGACGCCGGCCTTCCACCTCGAAAAGATCGTGGGATTTTTCGCCAACACCGCCCATGTCATCGATGTCGGCGGCCTCGGCATGGGGCCGGACGCGCGGTCGGTGTTCGAGGAGGGGATGTACATCCCGATCGTCAAATGCTTCGACCAGGGCAAACCGAACGAAACCCTGTTCGACATCCTGCGCGCCGGTTCGCGACTGCCTGTGGAACTTGAAGGCGACGTGTTTTCCCTCTGCGCCTGTAACGACGCCGCGGTGCGACGGCTCGCCGAGATGATGGACGAATTCTCCATGGACAGCCTGGACCCGCTCGCCACGTTCATCTTCGACGCCTCCCGCCGCGCCACCGTGGCCGAGATTGCCAAAATCGGGAAAGGAACATACCGAAACGATATCCTTTCCGACGGCTATGATGAAACGGTACGGCTATGCGCCGAAATGACCATCCTGGATGATGCCGTGGAAATAAATTTCGCCGGCACCTCCGGCCTGGCGCCGCGCGGCATCAACGTGCCGCCGGCCTACACCCGCGCCTATGCCAGCTTCGGCCTCAAGGTGGTGATCGCGCCGGAAATCCCCAACAACTGGGCCTCGCTGGCGCCGTTCCGGATGAAAATTCCGTTCGGCTGCATCCTCAATGCGCCGCGGCCCTACGCGGTCTGCGCGCGCCACCTCATCGGCCATCTGCTGCCCGATCTGATGATGGGCTGCCTGCACCAGACAATTCCGGCAAGGGTCGCCGCCGAGGGTGCTTCCTCGCTATGGAACCCGCCGTTGCGCGGCGGCTCCGGCGTATCCGGCCAGGCTCGCGGCAATCGAAAAGTCATCGCCGACTTTGAGATAATAACCTTCAACTCGGGCGGCACCGGCGCGCGGCCGGGATTGGACGGGCTGGACGCGACGGCTTTCCCTTCGGGCGTGCGCACGATGCCGGTCGAGGCGACCGAGAACGTCGCCCCGATCGTCATCTGGCGAAAGGAACTGCGCCCCGACAGTGGCGGCGCCGGGCGGATGCGCGGCGGCCTTGGCCAGATCATGGAGATCGGTGCCAAGGGCGACCTCGAATTCGCCGTCGCCGCGACTTTCGATCGAGTTGCTAATGCTCCGAAGGGCCGGGAAGGCGGGCTGAACGGCGCAAACGGCGTGGTCCAGCTGAAATCCGGCGAAAAGCTGCGCACCAAGGGCATGCAGCTCATCCCCGACGGCGACCGGCTGCTTCTCCTCATGCCCGGCGGCGGCGGCATGGGCGAGCCGAGCGCGCGCGAACCGTCCCGCGTGGCGCGGGACGTGCGCGACGGCCTGGTCTCGGCGGACAACGCCAGGATGCTGTACAAGGTCGAGACCGACGAGCACGGCCAGCTTGATGAGGCCGCCACCCGGAAGCTTCGCGCATGACCCTACGCGCAGGCGCCACCCTGGCCCCTGCTGGTTGGCCGGCGACGCGCGGGGCAAAATAATGGACCCGACATTCTGGCCCCTGGTGGGCTTCGCGGTCGCCATGACCATCACGCCGGGTCCGAACAACCTGATGGTCGCGGCCGGCGCCGCCAATTACGGCATCGTCGACACCGTGCCGCTGATCGCCGGAGCGGGGGTCGGCTTCGCGGCCATGATGGTGATCGTCGCCATGGGGCTCGGCAGCGCGGTGATGGCGGTTCCATTCCTGTATCCGGCGATGCGCTGGGTGGGCGCGCTGTGGCTGCTCTGGTTTGCCTGGAAGATCGCGACCGCGGCGGCGCCCGGCATCGATGGTCAACACAGAAAGCCGGTCGGCTTCCTGGCCGCCGCCGCGTTCCAGTGGGTCAACCCCAAAACCTGGCTGATGTCGCTGTCGGCCGCCACCCAGTTCATGGTGCCCGGCCGACCCGTGGCCTGGGAGGCGCTGCGCGTCGCCGGCGTGTTCGCCGCCGTCTACGTTCCATGCGTCCTACCCTGGGCGATGCTGGGCAGCGGCACCGCGCGGATACTTGGCTCCACCTCGCGTCTGAAACTGTTCAACGGCGCCATGGCGCTGCTGCTGCTCGCCAGCGTGTTGCCGCTGTTGTTCAAGTAGATTTCATGTGCCGGGCAGGATCGTTCGGCATGGTTGAGGCTTTCGACGTTCGGCTGTACCAGGCCACTCATCCAATCACAGGATACATCCATGATGAAGCTCAGCGCGCGTAACCAGATCAAGGGCAAGATTACCAGCGTCACCAAGGGCCAGACCACCGGGCACGTCCATATCGATATCGGCAACGGGGTCACGGTCCACTCGTCAATCACCAACGAGGCGATCGACGACCTCGCGCTGAAGGTCGGCGACGAGGCCTACGCCGTGATCAAGGCGTCCGATGTCATGGTGGCCAAGTAGCCGATGCGGCGGACGCGTCTCGCCTGGCTGTGCCTGCTGCTGGCTTGGCCGATCACGTCCATGGCGCAAGGTGTACTGGCCTCGACCACCGATCTTGCTTTAACCGGCAAGGTCGAGCACCCAGTGCACCTCAGCCTGGCGGAGCTTCAGGCCTTGCCCCCGGTCACGGTCAACATTTCCCATTTCAATGCATCGGGAACGCAGACCGTCGCCTACACCGGCGCGCTACTGTGGCCGTTGATCGATGCGGCGATGCCCATGGACGCGCCCGGCACTCACACGCATCTCCAACACGTCTTCATTGCCCGCGGGCAGGATGGCTACGGCGTGGCACTTGCCATCGCGGAGCTGGCGCCGGATTTTGAGGGCAAGCAGGTTCTGGTCGCCTATGCCGAAAACGGCAGGCCGCTTGCGTCATTGCGGCTGGCGGTTCCAGGCGACACCCGTGCTGGCCGCAGCGTCCACGACCTGGTTAGCATCGAGGTGCTGTGAAGCAGCGGCGCGCAACCGCGGCAGCACTTGCTCGCCGAACAGTCTTACCGAGCGCAGCACCGTGGCGTCGGGCAACGCCGAAAAACCCATGTAGTAGGCGATGTGCCCCGGGCGTATTTCCCCGATATCGCGCACGAGCCGTTCGGCGACGATTTCTGGGGTTCCGATCGCCGCGTTTTCCAGCAACCAATCGACTTCCGGCTCGCCATCATAGGCAATCTGGTCGAGGTGGATACCGTCACGCGGCGGATGCTCCATCCGCAGCGACCGCATCCGACGCATAAACCCGACCACGCCCTCGGCGGCAACCCGCGCCTCGACGCGGTCCTCGGTGACGAAACAGTAGCGCAGCAGCGCGATTTTCATCTCGTCCGCGGCGACCCCGACGCTGGCACCGGCCGCAAAGATATCGGCCCGAATTGCCTGCGCGGCCGGGATCAGGC
>JAYTTA010000496.1:0-3654 GCA_043745345.1 Acetobacteraceae bacterium
TGGTGCGGCCGGGAAACCGCCGGAGCGCCCCTGCGCCCCGATCGTCTTACAAGTCGGTGTATTCCAGGCTCACCCCTAGGGCAGCGATCTGGAGGTTAACTCCGGGGCCGAAAATCGGCTTCGAGATATCGGCCATCGTCGTTGCTGCTGGCGGGCATCCGCCCCGCCGGGGCGCCAGGAGGGGCGATACCGGAAGGTATTATGGCGGACCTTGCGCCTGAGGAGAACGCCACGCGGACTCCTCGTAGAAAACCAAGCTACTAGCCTAACCCGGATCTGCCAAACGTTTTTTCGTGACCGGCGATTTTGGCCGCAACACGATCGCGCGCGCGATGCCGGCGAGGTCGTCGCACGTGCTCCAGGCCAGCCCGGCCGCCTCCGCCAGATCGCCGATTTCGGTCGCCTGCCCGACGCCCATCTCGAAGATCGCGACGCCGTCGGGTGCAAGCAGCCGCGGCACGTCCTGCAGCAGGACCCGGTAGGCAGCGAGCCCGTCAGACCCTCCATCCAGCGCACCGGCTGGTTCATGCAATGCGACCTCCGGCATCAGGCCGGCCAGTTCCGCGGTGCAGATATAGGGCGGGTTGCTGAGAAAAAGGTCGAAACCGCCGTCGATCGGTGCCGCCCAGTCGGCGCAGACGAAGGCCGACCGTTGGGCCAGGTTCAGCGTCCGCGCGTTGGCACGTGCCAGCGCGGCCGCCGCGGCCACCCGGTCCACTCCGATCCCGAACGCCACCGGGAACTCGGTCAGCGCGGCCAGCAGCAGGCAGCCGGTGCCGGTGCCAAGGTCCAGTATCCTCCTCACGCGGCCGATATCCGGGATGGCCGCCATCGCCGCCTCGATCAATGTTTCCGAATCAGGCCGTGGCACCAGGGTCACGCCAGACACAGCAAAATCCAGACTCCAGAATTCCTGGCGGCCCAGGATCATCGCCATCGGCTCGTGCGCGGCACGGCGGGCGACCAGGGACTGGAAGGGTTCAGCGGCCACGTCCGGCCGGTCTCGGAGCAATTCGGCCGCAGTCACTCCCAGCGCGTGGGCCAGCAGCCGCCGGGCTTCAAGCCTCGGGTTTTCGACGCCAGCCTGCCTTAGGATATCGGCGCCGAGATCCATGGCGTCCTTGAAGATCAACCGGAGCCCTACTCAGAGGCGGCCAGGCGGGCGGCCTGGTCCTCGGCGGTCAGAGCATCGATGAACTCGTCGAGATCGCCCTGGACCACGCGGTCGAGCTTGTAGAGGGTCAGGTTGATGCGGTGGTCGGAAACGCGGCCCTGGGGGAAGTTGTAGGTGCGGATGCGCTCGGACCGGTCGCCGGTGCCGACCTGGGATTTTCGATCGGCGGAGCGCGTGGCGTGCAGGCTGGCGCGCTGCTGTTCATACAATCTGGCGCGGAGAATCTTCATCGCCTTGGCGCGGTTCTTGTGCTGGCTGCGCTCCTCCTGCATCGCGACCGCGATGCCGGATGGCAGATGGGTGATGCGGACCGCGCTTTCGGTCTTGTTGACGTGCTGGCCGCCGGCGCCCGATGCGCGGTAGACGTCGATGCGCAGGTCGCCCTCGTTTACCTCGACATCGACCTCCTCCGCCTCGGGCAGGACCGCCACCGTGACGGTCGAGGTGTGGATGCGGCCCTGGCTCTCGGTCGCCGGCACGCGTTGCACACGGTGCACGCCGGATTCGTATTTCAGCCGGGCAAAGACATTGCGCCCGGTGATCTCAGCGATGCCCTCCTTAAGGCTGCCAAGCCCGTTCTCGCCGAATTCCAGGATCTCGACCCGCCAGCCCTGCGCCTCGGCGTATTTCTGGTACATGGAAAAAAGCTCGGCGGCGAACAGCCCGGCCTCGTCGCCGCCGGCGGCCGGGCGGATTTCGAGGATGGCGGAGCGCGCATCGGCCTCGTCGCGCGGTAACAGCGACAAACGGATTTCATGTTCGAGGGTGGGGATGCGGTCTTTAAGGTCGAACAGTTCGGCCTCGGCCAACTCCCTCATGTCAGGGTCGGCGAGCATGGTCTCGGCCTCGGCACGGGCCTGCTCGGCGCTGCGAAGCTCGCCGATGCGCGCCACTACCGGCTCGATGTCGGAGAGTTCGCGCGAGGCCCGGACATAGGCCTCACCCTGGATGCCCTCGGTGAGCAGCGAGCGTAGTTCTTCGGCCCGCGCGGCAATGCGGTCGAGCTTGCTGGCGAGGCTCATGCGAGATTTTTCGCGACATCTGCCAACGGCATGGCAACCTGAGTGCCGGTCGCCAGGTTTTTCACCTGAGCGACGCCGGCCGCGATGTCGTCGGCGCCGAGCAGGATCGCCGACGTGGCGCCCATCCGGTTGGCGCGTTCCAGCCGGCGCTTGAGGTTGCCCCGGTACGAGATCTCCGCCCGGATGCCGGCGCCGCGCAGGGATTGAAGCAAGCCGATGGCGGCAGCTTCAGCCTCGTCGCCGATCGGGATGACCGCGATGCCGCAAGGTGCTGTGGGCGCCTGGGCGAGCAGCATCGACAGCCGCTCGATCCCCGCCGCCCAGCCCACCGCCGGCGTCGGCGGTCCGCCCATCTCGGCGACCAGGCCGTCGTAGCGGCCGCCGGCGAGGACGGTGCCCTGGGCGCCGAGATCCCTGGTCACGAACTCGAACGCGGTGTGGCCGTAGTAATCAAGTCCGCGCACGATGCGGGGGTTCTCGGTGTATGGCACGCCGAACTGCGCCAGATGACGTTTCAGGCCAGCGTAGAAGGCAGCGGCGGCCTCGGTCAGGAACGGCAGGATGTTCGGCGCGCCGGCGATGATGCGGCGGTCGCCCTCATCCTTGCTGTCGAGGATACGCATCGGGTTACGCTCCAGCCGGTTGAGGCTCTCGGCCGACAGGTTTTCGCGGTGCGCGGAAAAGTAGCTGACCAGCGCCTCGCGGTATTGGTCTCGACTCTCGCGATCACCAAGCGTGTTGATCTCGAGCATGGTATTGGCGGCGACGCCCAGGGCCGCCAGGATATCCCAGCCACAGGCAATGACCTCGGCGTCGGCGAGCGGCTCGGACGGGCCGATCAGCTCCAGCCCGATCTGGTGGAACTGGCGGTAGCGGCCCTTTTGCGGCCGCTCGTAGCGGAACATCGGGCCGGCGTAGAACACTTTTTGCGGCAGGGACTGGGTCAGGCCGTTGGTGACCAGCGCGCGGCAGACGCCGGCGGTGCCTTCCGGGCGCAGGGTCAGGCTGTCGCCGCCGCGGTCCTCAAAGGTGTACATTTCCTTGGTCACGACGTCGGAGGTCTCGCCCAGGGTGCGCGAGAACACCCGCGTGTCCTCGAACACCGGCGTGCTCCACTCATCAAAGCCATAGCTCGCGGCGATGCGGCGCGCGGTATCGATCACATGGCTGTGGCGTCGGTGATCCTCGCCAAGAATATCCCGGGTGCCCCGGACAGGCTGCAAGTCGGCCAACTGAAAAAATGATCCTTACGGATGCGCTCCCGGGCGCTTCCCGGGCGGGGTTTGGGGCAGAGCCCCATGGCTTACTGCTACTCAGCCGCCATCTTGGCCGCGGCCTTGTCCGCGTCGATCCCGGCCTGGATCACTGCGGCCTTGGCCTCGACGAGCGAGACGATATGCTCGACCATGTCCTTGCCATCCATGGTGTGGTCGGTCTTGCCGGCGGCGTAGACCATGT
>JAYTTA010000497.1:0-3653 GCA_043745345.1 Acetobacteraceae bacterium
GCAGCCTAGCGGTAGCCGTCGCCGGCCTCGATCACGCCGCCGACGTGCGGGAACTCATGCGCCTTTGCGCGTGATGGCAACTCACACCGTAGGCAGTAAGCAAGGTTGGGCTCTGGCCAAACCCGCCAAGGGGCAGTCGCCAGCTATGACCCCTCTACCAAAGTATCGCGCCCACGGGGGCGCTCCCCCGGCAGGGTTTGGGGCAGAACCCCATGCTTCTTCTTCGCAACTCCGGGTATCAGCATGACTCTCCAACCTTCGGCGATAGCGGCGGCTTCCGAGCAGGCGCGCATTCTGGCGCATGCGTTGCCGTTTCTGCGGCGCTATGCGGGTGCCACAGTGGTGGTGAAGTATGGCGGCCACGCGATGGGCGAGGAGTCGCTGGCCGAGGGTTTTGGTGCCGACATCGCATTGCTCAAGCTGGTCGGCGTCAATCCGGTGGTGGTGCATGGCGGCGGGCCGCAGATCAACAACATGTTGCAGCGGCTGGCGATCCAGTCGACCTTCGTCGATGGGCTGCGGGTGACCGACGCGGCGATGGTCGAGGTCGTGGAGATGGTTTTGGCCGGCTCGGTCAACAAGCATGTCGCGGCGTTGATCAACCGCGCCGGCGCGCTGGCTGTCGGCATCAGCGGTAAGGATGGCGGGCTGATCCGGGCCAGGAAGCTGCGGCGCACCGTGAAGGACCCCGGCAGCCACATCGAGCGCGCGCTTGATCTCGGCTTCGTCGGCGAGCCGGAGCACATCGATGTCCGGGTAATTCATGCGCTGACCGGCGCTGGACTGATCCCGGTGATCGCGCCGGTCGGCATGGGCGAGGACGGCCAGACCTACAACATCAATGCCGACACCGTTGCCGGAGCCGTTGCCGCGGCATTGGGCGCGACGCGGCTGCTGATGTTGACCGACGTGCCGGGCGTGCTCGACGCGGACAAGCAGTTGGTTTCCGATCTGTCAGTGGAGGGCGTCGCTTCCGGCATCGCCTCCGGCATGATCACCGGTGGCATGATTCCGAAAGTCGAAAACTGCGTCGCCGCCGTGCAAGGTGGCGTTCGAGGCGCCGTTATCCTAGATGGCCGCGTGCCGCATGTGTGTCTGTTGGAGCTATTCACCGAGGGCGGCATCGGCACCTTGATCCATAGATGACCGCGTCGAACCGGGGGGCGGCCTATGGGCTGGGCTTCGTGGTCGGGCTGGCCGCTGTATTCAACCTGCTGCCGCTGGCCGTTATTGGAGGTTGGGGCGGCGTGTTCCAGGTGCCGCCAGGAGACCTGGCGCAGAACCTGACCGGCCACCTGGCGTTTCAGGCCGGTGACTGGATATTTCCTCCTCTATTGGCGCCGGACCTATTCTGGCCGCACGGCGTCAGCATCGCGCTCACTGACAGCAATCCGCTGTTATCCTCGCTCGCCAAGCTCGTGGCGACGCTGCGCGGCCCCGGCAATCCGGCAATCAACCTGCTTGGAGGCTGGTTCGCGGCTTGCTGGCTGTTGCAGCCCATGGCCGCTGTCTATGCGCTGCGCGGCTTCGGCTGCCGGAGATGGGAAGCGGCATTGGCAACGGCGATCCTCAGCGCGACGTTCCCAGCACTGTTGTTCCGCGTCGGACACATCAACCTTTGCGGCCACTTCTTCGTGCTTCTAGCGCTGGGTATCGCCGCCCGGCTGCTGGTTAGCGGCGCCAATAGCGCGCGCGACTGGGCTGTCCCGGTGGCGTTGCTCGCGGCAGCGGTGTTCGTCCACCCCGTGCTGTATATCCTTTCGGCCGCATTGCTGGGCGCGCCGGCATTGGGCGCGTTGCTGGACCATGGCCGGCGCGGCTGGCGTCCAATCGCCTTCTATGTCGCAGCCGGCATTGCATCGGTCGCACTTTTCAGCGTCCTGAGCGGCATGACCGGTGGTGGCGACCGTGGCTTTGGTTATTACTCGATGAACCTGCTGTCGCCGGTATGGCCACAGCGCTCCGGCCTGTTTGGTGCCGATCTGCCGGTGCTGGACGATACCGGCGGCCAGTATGAGGGCTTCAACTACCTTGGCGCAGGGGTGTTGCTGCTGATCGCCGCCGCCGGGATCGCATGGTCGGTAAGCCGGCGGAAAGCAGGGTGCGCCGGCACGAAGTGGCGTGCCCTGCTGATCGTGCTCATCGTTCTGACAGTGCTCGCGGTGAGCAGCGAGGTCCATGCCGGGCATACCCTTCTATTCTCGTTGGGCACTCGATCCTGGGACATCGTATTCGGCGCGGTACGATCGTCCGGGCGGCTTTTCTGGCCGGTCGGCTACGCGTTGATGCTGGGCTCGATTGCCATTCTGTCGTGGCGTCTGCCGCGCCTTTGGCTGACTCCGTTGCTGGCGATCGCCGTTGCGCTGCAGTTGATCGACATCGAGCCGATGCAGCACGCGGCACAGGATTACTTTGCTACCGCACGGGCCGATGCCACACCGTTCGCCGTTCCCAATGGCACCCGGCTGCTGACCACGTCGCCGGTTTGCGTCGCTACCCAACCTGCTGTGGAGATCGCCGCGCAGTTGCGGCTGCAAGCGGTGCGACTCGGCGCCAGACTGTCAGATATCAAAGTTTCTCGACTGCCGTTCTGGTTCAACTGCGAGAGCCAGCTTAGCGACGCCGCCGAGTTGCCCTTACTCCCAGGCGAGGTCCGCGTGCTGCTGGAGCCGATCGCGATCGACCGGTTCCGTCAGGCGGCATTGGGCGAGTTCGCAACCTGCCGACGTTTCTCAACCATCCTCGCCTGCGCCCGCGATGCGGTCTTACTGGGTGGCGAGGCGATCGCGGCTGGGCCGGCGCTGCCGGTCGTCTCTGTTCCCGGCGCTCTGGATCCGATGGCGTCGTTCGGCTGGAAACGCGATGCCGCCGGCTCCGTCTGGTCGGAGGGTCCCCGGGCCACGCTTCAGGCCCGGGTCCTCGGTATGGCTCAGGATTCAGCCGCCACGCTGCGGCTGAGGATGGCCGGCATAGCGCGCGATTCTGGTGGCGACCGTACCATCGTGGTGCAGATCGGTGCTACTCCGCCGATCACGCTTCATCTGGCAGATGGCCGCATGACGGAGATCGCGCTGCCGGTGTCAGCTGCAGCGTTGGCTGGCGACGTGCTTCGGATATCGTTCGACATCCTCCGTCCGATCGATCCATCCCGGCGTTCCGGGGTGATCGTCCCGGTCAACCGTGCCGGTCTACGGCTGGATTCCGCGACCGTTACCGCCGACTGACGCCAACTTGTCGAAAACCCAGACAGGCCAACAGGCCGGCGCCGAGCAGCAGCCAGGTCGCCGGTTCAGGCACGTCGGCAGCGCCCTTGGCGCTGGAGACGATGGCGAGCGCCGAACCGCCGATGCTATCGCTGCTCCAGCCGATCACGTCCAGCGCGGTCACGTCCGGCGTGGAAAGCTGGCCTGCGGTGCCGGAGTAGGTGAAGGCGTCGGCGACGTCGTTGGTGCCGGCGGTGCTCTGCCAAACTCCGCGATCGCCGCCAGACGGAGAATGATTGAAGTTAGCGAGATCGGCGCCGCCGCCGTCAACTGAAAAGTAGCTCCCGGCATTGTAGCCGAAGCTGTGCACGCCGGCTGCGGAAAAACGAAACGGGTCGAGCGCGGTGGCATATCCCGGCGTGACGATGCTCAGCCCGCTGATGCACCCCA
>JAYTTA010000498.1:0-13700 GCA_043745345.1 Acetobacteraceae bacterium
CTGTTCGACAGCCTGCGCTTGCTTGCCTGCCAGGGTGCTGCGCTGATGCTGTGGGGATGGAGCCGTCAGTTTCTGCCGCGCAGCTTTCTGCCGGAACGCAGCTTGGTGCTGACGCTGGTCGTGTTTTCGCTGGCCGCCACGGTTGTTTGTTTCCTTGATGGCAAGGTCTGGTTCTACCACCGGCTGCCGGCGACCATCGCCACCATCCTGGCGCTGCTGGTATGGATTACCTCCGCCATCGCGAATCGCCGGCAGGCGCCGGCCGGACGGGCGCGGCACATCCTGCTGCCGATGCTGGTGGCCGTCGCCGCCATCGCCACCTTCGCGGTCACCACCTTCCAGCGGGTGAAGCCGGAGATCGAGTCCGCGGTGCAGCCCGAACGCACCATCACGGCACATCTGGAGGACGTCGTGCGCCGCTACAAGGTGCGCCGCTATATCGCCTTCTCGGAATGGATCGCGCTCGGCTTTCCGGTCGTCAACAACACCGGCGTCACCTGGACCTCCCGGTTCGACTCGATGTGGGCGCTGAAAGGCGAGCTGTGGCGGGTCCGATTCGATCCCACCGCCGAGCGCGAGTATCCGGTGCGGCGCTGGGTGGCGCGAGATTTCGTCCAAGGCTGCCCCGACCTGGCGGTGGTCGATCTGCGCGATGGGTTCAACTACATCGCGGTGCTGAGCGCGTCGGACCCGGAGTTCGCGCGGGCCTGGGCCGGTTACCGCAGGATCGAGGCATTCGACGGGCTGGAGGTATATTTGCGTCACGGCAAATGTTCACCTGAAGCCCACACGCCGTAGGCAGAAAGCTTGGGTTCCGCCCAAACCCGCAAAGGGGCGGTCGCGCCTTTGATTTCCTCTACTTAAAGGATGCCCGCCCCAAATCCCCGGGCGGGGATTTGGGGCGGGGAGCCCAATACTTACCTCTGCGCCCCAGTCATCTCTTCCCCGGCATTGCGTGGCATTAGCAGCGACATCGGGCAGGCGCAGGCGGCCAACAGCCCGACCACCACGAAGGCCAGCCGGAAATCCGTGGGTCCCGGCTCGACATGCCCCGACAACGTCAGCGCGAGCTGCAAGGCTGCCGCGCCAATGGTCACGCCGATGGTCAGGGAGAGCTGCTGCACCGTGCTGTAGAGGCTGGTCGCCGCACTCATTCGCGCCCGCGGCACCTCGGCGTAAGCCAGTGCGTTGTAACCGGTGAATTGCAACGAGCGGAAAAACCCGCCGAACAGCAGCACGGCGAACATCGCCGCCGCCGGCCAGCCCGGCGTGAAGGTGGCGCACAGGCCGAGCATCAGCGCCGAAATCAGGGCGTTGCCGCTCAGCACGTCGCGAAAACCAAATTTTCGCAGCGCCCGCTGCGCCACCGGTTTCATCACCAGCGCGCCGGCGGCGGAGGCGAAGGTGACCAGGCCGCTGGCGACGGCCGACCGGCCGAAACCGATCTGCAGCATCATCGGCAAAAGGAACGGCAGCGCGCCGACGCCGACGCGGAACAGCGAGCCGGCCCAGACCGACACCGCGAAGCTTCGTAGCCGCAGCAGGCCGAGATCCAGCAGCGGCGCCGGATGATTCCTGGCGTGCAGCCAGTAGAACAGCCCTGACAGAAAGCCCCCGCCGAGCATTGCCAGGGTCAGCGAGACTGGCACCACATCGCGCCCGATGGTCTCGAAGCCGAACATCAGGCAGGCTAGGCAGGCGCCTGAGAACAACAATCCAAGAGCGTCGAACCGCGCCGTCTGCGGCTCCCGCACGTCGGCCACGAACCGCGTCACCAGCCCGATGCCGAGGATGCCAATCGGGATATTGATGTAGAAGATCCACTGCCAGGAGAAGTAGGTCACGATGAAGCCGCCGACCGGCGGTCCCAGCACCGGGCCGATCAGCGCCGGCGTGGTCAGCCAGGCCATCGCCGCGACCAGCTCCGACTTGGCCGCGGTGCGCAGCAGCACCAGCCGGCCGACAGGGATCATCATCGCGCCGCCTGCACCCTGAATAATGCGCGCCAAAACCAGGAAGCCCAGGCTGTCGGCGCGTCCGCACAGGATCGAGCCCAGGGTGAAGACGGCGATCGCGGCGCGGAACACGTTGCGCGCGCCGAACCGGTCGGCGACCCAGCCGCTGGCCGGGATGAACACCGCCAGACTGAGCAGATACGAGGTCAATGCCACGTTCATCCGCACCGGCGGCTCGCCGAACGCCGCCGCCATGGTCGGCAACGCGGTCGCGATCACGGTGCCGTCGAGGTTCTGCATGAAGAAGGCGCAGGCAATGATCACCGCCGTTATCCGGGTCTGGCGTGACGTTCGAGCCAGGGCGCGCGTGGCGGCCGGGATTGGGGCGATGTCCATCCCCGATCATCGCGCGACGCGGCCGGCACGAAAAGGGAGGTCGCGGGAATTGCCGCAGTTCAGCGCGAAAACACCTCGATCGCCATCGATTTCACCAGCGCCAGCACCGAACTGCCAGGCGCTAGCCCGAGTCGAGCCACGGCGTCGGGCGTGATGCGGGCGAGCAACCCCTCGCCATCCAGCGCCACCTCGACCATCGCGGCGTGGCGAGCGGGGTCGTCCACGATCGAGCGCACAACGCCGGGGATGACGTTGTGGACCGAGATACCGGCGGGCTTGGTGGCGGCCAGAATGACCTCACGCGCCGGAATGCGCAGCCGGAGCTGTGTGCCGGGCGGCGCTTCCAGCAGCGGCACGAGGAAGCGGCGCCCGCCAGCCTCGATTTCCGAAAGCTGGCGCGTGGGCTGATGGCAGACCACGGTCGCGTCGAGCACCGCAGCCGCCTCGTCGCGGCGTGCGAATGGCAGGTCGGCGCGCCACAGCAGATCGGCCGGGCGGCCGGCTTCCAGCACCCGGCCGGAGCGGATCAGCACCAGCGTATCGGCGAGGCGCGCGGCTTCCTCCAGCGCGTGCGTCACATAGAGAATCGGCAGATCGAGAGTTTTTCGCAGGCGTAAAAGATAGGGCAGGATTTCGGACCGGCGCTCGGCGTCCAGGCTTGCGAGCGGCTCGTCCATCGCCAGCAACCGCGGCCGCGACAGCAGCGCGCGCCCGATCGCCACCCGCTGGCGCTCGCCGCCCGACAGGCTGTGCGGCCGGCGGCCGAGCAGTCTTGCCAGGCCGAGCAGCTCAACGACGTCGTCGAAGCCGATTGTCTGGATCGCGTCGATGGGGGCGCGGCGCTCACCGTATCGAAGGTTGGTGGCGACGTTCATGTGCGGGAACAGCCGCGCATCCTGGAACACCAGCCCGATTCTGCGGCTTTCGGGCGCCACGAATATCTTTCCCGTGGTGTCGGTCAGCACCCGGCCGCCGACCTCGATCCGGCAGTGATCGGCCGCGAGCAGGCCGGCGACCGCCAGCACGACGCTGGTCTTGCCGCAACCGGACCGGCCGAACAGCACGGTGATGCCGCTGGCGGGTGCCCTGAAATCGATAGTCAGCGCCAGATCGGGAAAGTCGTGACGCAACACGACGGAAAGCGTCACAGGCCGACCCTGGCCCGCAGCCGGCGCCCGAGGATTTCCGCCATGACCAGGCCGGCGACCGCCAGCGCGATCGAGACCATCGACAGCCGCGCTGCCGCCCCCTCGCCACCCGGCACCTGCAAGGCGGCGTAGATCGCCAGCGGGAGCGTTTCGGTCTTGCCCGGGATCGAGGCCGCGAAAGTGATAACGGCACCGAATTCGCCCAGCGAGGCGGCGAACCCGGTGATCGCACCGACCAGGATGCCGGGGGCGGCCAGCGGCAAGGTGATGCTGAACAGCCGGTCCCAGCCGCGGGCGCCGAGGCTGCGCGCCGCCTGCTCCAACCGTGGGTCGGCGGCATCGAGCGACTGGCGGATGGCGCGCAGCATGAGCGGAAACACCATCACCGAGCAGGCCAGCGCGGCGCCGGCGGTGGTGAACACCAGCCGCACGCCGAACGTTTGGTAAAGCCAGGCGCCGATCGGGCCGCGCACGCCGAACACCAGCAGCAGCAACCAGCCCGTCACCACCGGCGGCAGCACGACTGGCAGGAGCGTCGCCACGTCGAGCACGATGCGGCCGGGAAACCGTTTCCGCGACAGCAGCCAGGCGGCCAGCATCGCCACCGGCAACCCGAAGCCCACGGCACGCGCGGCGACTGTCAGGCTCAGCCGCACCGCCTCCCACTCGCCCGCGGTCAGCCAGCCGGCGATCGGGCTACTCCCCAGGACGCGGCGCGGTGGTGAAGCCCCGCCGGAGGAACACCGCGCGTGCCTCCGGTCCGCTCAGGAACTCCAGCAATGCGCGCGCCTCCGCCGTGTCGCCCTGCCGGGTCACGGCGAACGGATAGGTGATGGGATCGTGGCTGTCCGGGGGGAAGCTGCCGATCACCGATACGCCGGGGCTGGCCGCGGCATCGGTCGCGTAGACGATGCCCGCGGGGGCCTCGCCGCGCTCTACCAGCAGCAAAGCGCCGCGCACGTTGGCGGTGCGCGCCAAGCGGGGCTGCGCCTGGTCCCAAAGGCCGAGCTTCTTCAACGCCTGCTCGGCGTAGATGCCCACCGGCACATGCGCCGGATCGCCGGTCGCCAGCCGCCCATCGCTGCCCAGCAACGCGGACAGATCCATTCCCGGTTTGATCAATACCGACGCCGTTTTGGAGGCGGTCGGCGCGATCAGCACCAGGCGGTTGCCAAGCAAGTTCCGGCGGGTGCCGGCGGCGAGCTGGTCCTTGGCTTCCAGCTCGTCCATCCACTGCGTGTCGGCGGAGGCGAACAGATTGGTCTCGGCTCCCTGCTCGATCTGGCGCACCAGAATGGAGCTGGCGGCAAAGGACAGCAGTGGCCGCGTGTGCCCGGCTGCCACCCACAGGGCGGAAACGTCGTTCATCGCCTCCGTCAGGCTGGAGGCCGCGAACACCGTCAAGCCTTCGGCCCGTGCCGCACGCCCCTGTGAAGGCAGCAGCAAGGCAAGCACCAACAGCACGCGGATCATCATCGTCTCCCATCGTCCAGGTAAGCACGCTATACTGATCCAGTACGGGCGTCGCGCCAGGCACCCACGGAGCCGATCCATGAACCTGCCGCTGCCATTCACGCCCATCCTCGTGGTCGTCGCTATCGTCGTGCTGATCGTGCTCGCGCGCTCCATCCGCATCGCCAGCGAATGGCAGCGCGCCGTGGTGCTGCGCCTCGGCCGGTTCTCCGGCGTGCGCGGCCCGGGCCTATACCTGCTGTTTCCCTTCATCGACACCGTCGCGCAAACGGTCGATATGCGCATTCAGACCACCATCATCACCGCCGAGCAGGCGCTGACCCGCGATACCGTGGCGGTCGGCGTCGATGCCATCGTGTTCTGGCAGGTCGAGAATGCCGAGCACGTCGCCATCCGCATCACCAACTACCGCGAGGCGATCGAGCGAGTGGCGCAGACCAGCCTGCGCGAGATGATCGGCGCCACCGAACTTTCTAAACTTTTGTCGGACCGCCAGGCCGTCGACGAACGCCTGCGCCAGACCATCACCGAAAAGACGGAAAGCTGGGGCGTGACGGCGCGCAGCGTCGAGATCAAGGACGTTATCATCCCGCGCGAGCTGCAGGACGCGATGAGCCGGCAGGCCCAGGCCGAGCGGGAGAAGGACGCCCGCGTGACCCTAGCCAGCGCCGAGCGCGAAATCGCCGAGCAGGTCCTGGCCGCGGCCGCGGTCTATGGCCGCGATCCGGTGGCGTTACAGCTGCGGCAGATGAACCTGCTGTATGAGATGAACAAGGAGCGCGGCACCACCGTGCTGATTCCTACTGATATGGCCGCTAGTTTGGGAGCTATGTTCTCTCAGAAATAGCAAGGCCGGGGCTCTGCCAGGAAGCGTCCTGGAGCGCATCCGTTTGCGGTCACCATGCGGTCGATCAATTCCAGCACCGCATTGGCCTGCCGGTCCAGACTGTAACGACTGCCGACCCAGTCACGGTACAAACCCGGCCGGCCCGACCGTATCAGCGCGCAGGCTTCCTCTATACTGGCGAATAGGCATTTCTCCGGCCATAGCAGGTCTGCGCCCGGGAAGTCGTGGATCACCGGAAACGCCCCGACGGCCATCGCCTCGCCGATGTTTAGGCCGAAGCTTTCATACATCGTCGTCGACAGCAGCACGCCCTTGTTCGCGTACCAGGCCGGCATGTCGGCAACCGAACCATGAAACCGGATGGCGCCGCCCAGCGCCAGCCGATCGACCATACGCTCCATGTAGCGCACGGTGCGAATGTCGGTGAACGGCCCGGCGACGTGGAACCGGTATCTGTCATCTAGCCGCCGCAGGTGATGGGCAACCTGCAGCAGCAGCATCGGATTCTTCTTCGGCTCAATATGGCCGACCCAGCCGACCGCGAACCGGTTCGCGGCAACGCCGGGAGCCGGTCGGAAACGTTCCATGTCGATGCCGTTGGCGATCACCGGCATCGACGGTGGCAGGCAGGCGGGGAACCTCGTGCGTACGACATCCAGGATATCCTGGCCGACCGTCACCAGCGCGTCGACGCACGACCAGTCGAGCTGGGCCGGATAGTCGGTCTGCAACGCCTCGATCGAGTGCAGCCGCACGATGCAGACGCGGTCTGCCAGCAGCCCAGACCGCGTCGCCCACACCGCATGGTCCCAGCACCATTCAAGCCAGACGATCTCGGCCCAGGCGATTGCCGCGGCGAGTTCCTGGCCAGGGCCGAGCGAGACGAAACGCACCTCATGACGGCTTTCCAGCGCCGCGACCAGCGGCGTCAGGAAACTGTCCGACACTCCCTTGACGCGGTCGGCGAGCAGCAGACGAGCCAAATCAGCCTCCCGGCGCAGTTGCCGGGCGCAGGTTAGAGCACGCGGGTTGCCAGTTTATGAAGGGTGCCAGGCGGGATCCCGGATTGTTGTGCGCGGCGGTAGGCATCGAGCTGGTGCACATCGGGCAGCGATGCGGTGACCCGGCCCGCCGCATCACGGAATTCCACCACCACGAGCCTAAGCGCGGGGTCGATCCTCATATTCGGATTGGGCCGCGGACCCGTGGCCGAACTGGCTGGCAACGGCACCGATACCGCTACAGGCGCGATCGTCGGCCGAGGCTCAGCGGCAAGTTGGAGGATCGGTTGGATGGTAAGGTCGCCAGGCATGTCTCAGATCCGCCATGGGCGCCGTTCTGGCGAAAAGACGAGTCTCAATATGCGAGGAAAAGACTGACCAACGGTTAACGACAGGCTCCTAGCTGGGATGATACCCCAGCCGCGTTCCCAGCCACCGCCGCAATTCCAGCAAGGAAGCCGTGTCGGCAATCGCCTCCGCCATGGCCGAGGTGCTGGCGATGCCGCCAGTGACCCGCACCGCCATGGTGCCGGCGGCCGCACGCAGCTCGTTCGACTGCGTCGCCTCGTCGCCTGCCCGGCGCCAGAGCGCCACCATCGCCGCCGGCGTCAGCTGCGGCAGCACGGCGGCGAATTCCAGCTGCGCCGCCGCGGCCACCGCCTGCCATGCCTGGTACAGCGGGCCCGATGGCAAATGGCCGCGGGCACGCGAAAAATACTCGGCGAAATGCGGCAGATGAGACAGGGCAGAGTCGCGCACGCGCACGCCACGCTCGTTCCTATCGCCGAGCGTGAACGCCGGGAGCATGAACACTGGCTGGGGGCCGCCGTCGATCGTTTTCAGCGCCGCCCGGCCGCGCAGCAGCAGCGCATCGGCCCGCCCCGTCTCCACTGCCTGCATCCCGGATTCCCCGGGTTGCAGCAACACCGGAATTGGCCGGGCGCCGAGCAATTCCACGGCCAGCAGCCCGGCCAGATCCGACCCGGCGACCGAGCGGGTGGCGACGCGTAGCTCCTGGCCGGCCGCGCCCGGCAGGACACCATCGCGAAAGACCATCACGCTGGACGACACGCCCGTCATCAGCGGCATCCAATGGCCGATGTCGAATTTTGCCCGCGGGTCGCCGACCAGCCACGCCAGGGCGGCGGCGCCGGGGGCCAGCATCAGGCTGGCGCCATCGGGATCGGTGCGGACCTCGAACTGGTTGGCGCCGGTCACGCCGTCAGCGGCACCCACCGTCACCGGGCGCAGCCTGGTGCCGGGCGGCAAGGTGCGCCCAAGCGCGGTCAGCACCCGCCCGGCCCAGAAATCCAAGCCGCCCTCAGCGGGACCGGCGATCGTCGCGGTGATCTCGGACGGAAACAGCTCGATCGTGCCGGTCGGCGGAGCCAGCACCGGAGCCGCGATGCCACGCGTGGCGATGCCGCCGGCCAGTAGGCCGGCGGCAAGCACGAGGATATCACGTCGAGGCGTCTCATGGCTCATCTCGCCTTCTCCTGCCGCATCGCCACGTCAAGGTGGCGGCCGCGTAAGCCAAGTCGGGAAATACCTGTAAGCGGACAGCCGCGATAGGCAAGGAGCCGGCGAGCGCGTCCGTTCCGGCCTGACCGTGGAGTGTGATCAACTATCGTAAGCGATCAGCGTCTCCACCGGCACATCCAGCCGCTGGCGGCCGTTGAGGAAGGTTAGCTCGATCAGTGCTGCCGCGGCCGTCACGATGGCGCCGACTTGCGTCAGCAGCGTGATCCCCGCCGCCATCGTGCCGCCGGTCGCCAGCAGATCGTCGACCAGCACGACGCGCTGGCCGGGCCGGATCGCGTCGGCCTGAATCTCGATCCGGTCGGTGCCGTATTCGAGCTGGTAGTCGAGGCCGATGGTCTGCCCGGGCAGCTTGCCGCGCTTGCGCAGCATGACGAAGCCGCAGCCCAGCTTCAATGCCAGGGGTGCGGCGATCAGAAAGCCGCGGCTTTCGACCCCGGCCAGCAGATCGGGCTGGTAGGCGCGGACCACCTTGGCCATCCGCCCCATCGCCACCTGCCAGGCATCTTCATGGCGTAAGAGCGTTGAAATGTCATAAAAGAATATGCCCGGCCTGGGAAAGTCGGGGATGCCGCGGATGTGATCCTTGAGGTCCATTGGTAGCTCGGCCTTCCCTGGCAGCTTGAAGCAACCGGTTTTTACTGGTCGTGGCTGCGGGCGGCAACCGGGCGGCGAGTCACGTGGGCGGCCGGTCACTCGACACGCAGCGCGGAGAACATCGCAGCATGGCCGCCAGGATCCTCCGACATGGCCAGCCGCAGCGCGCCCAAAACCGCGAAACGCTGGGTCAGGACACGACGCGCCGGCGCCGTCATGCGGTGCGCGGGGGCCTCACGCAGCAGGCTCGCCTCCAGCCCGTCGGCGACGATCAGCCCGGCGTCGGTCGGCAGCAGGTCGCGCGGGAAGTCGGTGTCGACGGCGAACAGCAGCGCGTCGCACCAGTCGCGGTATTCCGGCCATTTGGCGTCGGTCAAGAAATCGCGAACCCCCGATTTGACCTCGATGCAGGCGAAGCCGCCGTCCGGACGCAGCGCCAGTATATCGGCGCGGCGGCCGTTTGGCAGCTTGACCTCGTGCAGGGGGGCCCAGCCGAGCAGCAGGCACAGCCGCGCCGAAGCGCGGCGGATCTGGGCCGAGCGTTCGGGGAAAGACAGGCCTCCGGTATCGTCAGGAAGGCTCAAATCCGGTCGATCGCCTCGGCCAGCCGGAGGTCACGCGCGCTGAGCCCGCCGGCATCGTGCGTGGATAGTACGATCGCCACCTTGTTCCAGACATTCGACCAGTCCGGATGGTGGTCCTGCGTCTCGGCCAGCAGCGCCACGCGCGACATGAAGCCCCACGCCGCCGAAAAATCGGCGAAGCGGAACACTCGTTCGATCGAGGCGCCATCAGCCGCCAGGGTCCACTCCGGCAGCCTCGTCGATAGTCCGGCCCGTTCGGCCTCGGTCAGTTGCACAATCATCTTCAACTCCTTCCATGTTTAACGCCCCATACTTGACGCCGTCCGCCGTCCCGATGCTTCTACCGCGATGAGCGCCTCCTACTCACCCCGCCCAAATTTCGGCCCGCCGCCGAGCACCGACGACATCGCCGAACTGGCCGAGCGGGCGCTATCGGCAATCCCCGCCCGGCTCGCCATGCATGTCCGCGGCGTTGGTATCATGGTCGAGGACATGCCCGACGACGAGGCCCTGGAGGAACTCGGCATCGACAGCGCGTGGGAGCTGACCGGGCTGTATCGCGGCACGCCGATGACCCAGCGCAGCGTCGGCGACGTCACTCGCCAGCCGGACATGATCTTCCTGTATCGCGAGCCGATCCTGCTCGAATGGATCGAGACCGGCGAGGAGCTTTACCGGCTTGTCCGCGCCGTGCTGGTGCACGAGATCGCACATCATTTCGGGTTTTCGGACGAGGATATTTCTGCGCTCGAAGCGGAGATGGACGGATAGGACCGGTCAGGGATTTCAGTAACATCCAAATGAGTGTCACGGAGCCGACTTTGCAGACGGAGTTTGGCGCCGTCTAGGAATTGCCCGCGCGCAACTTCGGGAAAAACAATGTCCGACGCGACGATGCAGGGCGGTCTGGCGCCAAACCAGAATTCTCACCCGAAGATGGACAGCAAGCCGCGTATCGGCAGCGCCGTCGCCGCTGTGATCTAAACCCACAGCCTGCCGCCGTTGGTCGCCATGGTGTGGTCCGGCTGCTTTAACTTCCTGGGCGTGCTGCTGTCCTCGTGCTCGATGGTAGCGACGTTATCGGTATCATCCAACGCCTGGCACAGAGATCGAGCACCGGCGAACAGCCTTTTTCCGACGATCGCGCCGCCTTCCCCCACCGTCAAAAGGATGTTGGTGCTGCCGAAAAATAGAATGAGGTCGGAAACGGTGTTTACCCGGTTACCCACCAGTGTCCGGTCGAAGCGAAAGCCATAGCATCCGGTGCCGATGTTGCTTTGGACAAGGCCCGCCAGCCGGTCATCGGCACGCATCGTCAGAATGAGCTCTGTGTTGAGCACGGTGTCGATGGTCGCCGACCCCGACATATCACGTCGGTCGCACAGCCAGCCATGGACCGCATCGTCCGAGATCAGTTCGAAATAGCCGAATAGATCGGCATCGAGTCATCCTCAGGCGTCACTCAGGGCGCCAGACGGCTTTGGATCAGCATCGTCTCCGCGTCCTCCGCGTCCATCGCCAGCGCCGTGCGCGCTATGGCGTGGGAGAAACCGCCGCGTGCCAGCATCGCCAGCTCCTTCATCCGCGCTGCCTTGTCGATCGTCTCGGCGCGGCGGAACGGGCCGATGCGCCGGCGCCTGGCCGCGGCCAGGGCGGCGACAAGCTCGGTCGCCTCGTCGTTGGGTACGGCCTCGCGCGCAGTTTCGGCATCGACGCCGCGGCTGGCCAAATGGGCGCCGACGGCGCGCGCCGATCGGCCCTCGCGCCGCAGCCGGCGGGTCCGGCTGGCAGCGAACAGCGCGTCGTCGATTACGCCGGTCGCGACCAGCCTGGCCGCGACCTCACGCGCGTCGGCCAATGCGACGCCGGCGGTAGCGGTGATCGCCTCGGATGCGGTCTCGACTTCTGCCCGGTCGCGGTCCTGCATCTCACCGGCCGCGCGGCGCGCCCACCGGTCGATGCGCCGGGCCAGCACCTGGACCAGTCCCGCCTCGGTGGCCGAGAAGCGTGCAAGGTGACGCAGCGCCGCCTCGTACAGCCGGGCCGCAGTCGGCGCGGGGCCGGCCAGAATCTTGGTGGCGGTGGGGCGCGTCGCCGCCTCGCCGGCCTTTGCCCTACCCTCTCTCACGCGGAAAACCATCGTTGGAAATTACCACGCCCGACCGCCGCGCACATCAGGGCTGCATCGGCAAAAGGTTCTTTGTTTGACACTAGCGGCGGCAATCGCCAAGAATTTGTGTTTCGTCGGACTTTGCCGCGAGGTTTCGCGCCAAGGCGATCTGATGGAACGAAAACCTGGGGTCTCCCACCGGTCATGATCTCCGCCCTGCTGCCGAACTATTCCCGCGCCAATCTTGCTTTCGAGCATGGCGAAGGCGCTTGGCTGTGGACGGATGATGGCCGACGATTCCTCGATTTCGGCTCGGGCATCGCCACCTCCTCGCTGGGTCACGGCCACAAGGGCCTGTCCCACGCCATCGCCGAGCAGGCGGCTAAGGTCATGCACGTCTCCAACCTGTACCGCATCCCCGGCGCCGAGCGCCTGGCCGCGCGCTTTGTCGAGAACACGTTCGCCGACAGCGTATTCTTCTGCAATTCGGGCGCCGAGGCGAACGAGGGCATGATCAAGATGATGCGCCGTGCCATGTATGGCACTGACCGGGCCGAGCGCTACCGTGTGATCTGCTTCGAGGGCGCGTTCCACGGCCGCACCCTGGCGACACTCGCCGCCACCGGCAATGCCAAGTACCTGCAGGGCTTCGGGCCCGAGGTTCAGGGCTTCGACCACGTGCCGTTCAACAACATGAATGCGGTTCGCAATGCGATCGGCGCGGAAACCGCCGGGATCATCGTCGAGCCGGTGCAGGGCGAGGGCGGCGTGCGCCCGGCCGACCTGCAGTTCCTGCGCGACCTTCGCGCCGTGTGCGACGAGTACGGCATCATCCTCGGCCTGGATGAGGTGCAATGCGGTATGGGACGTACTGGCAAATTATTCGCCTACGAATGGGCAGGGATCGAGCCGGATGTCCTGACCTCGGCCAAGGGCATCGCCGGTGGCTTCCCGATGGGAGCGGTGCTGGCCCGCGAGCACGTCGCCAAATACCTGGTTCCCGGCACCCACGGCACCACCTTCGGCGGCAATCCGCTCGCCTGTGCCGCCGGCAACGCCGTGCTCGACGTCATCCTGGCCCCAGGCTTCCTGGCCCAGGTCGACCAGCGGGCGCGAAAGCTGTGGCACGGGCTAGTCCGGCTGGTGGCCGAGTTCCCCGACGTGCTCGAGGACGCCCGCGGCGCCGGCCTCCTGCTTGGCGTGAAATGCGTCGTGCCGCAGGGCGATTTCCAGTCCGCCTGCACCGGGGCCGGCCTGCTCACCGTCGGCGCCGGCGACAACGTGGTTCGGCTGGCACCGCCGTTGGTGGTGACCGACGAGGACATCGAGACCAGCCTCGACATGCTGGCCCGCGCCGCCGCGCATTGCCGCGCGTCGCTCCGCGTGCCGGAGAAGGCGGTGGCCGGTTGAGTGCCTCCCTAAAGCGCAGGGTTCAGGGCCAGTCCACCGCGCCGGTGGACGGACCCCGGCACTTCCTCGATCTGCGTGAATTCGACACCGCGACCTTGCGCCAGATGCTGGAAACCGCCGCCGGGTTCAAACAGGCGGGGGGCATCTCGTCGCGTCCGCTCGCCGGGAAAACCCTGGCGCTGATCTTTGAAAAGCCGAGCACCCGCACCCGAGTCAGCTTCGAGGTCGCGATGCGCCAGCTCGGCGGCGATGTCATCATGCTGAGTGGCGCCGACACCCAGCTCGGCCGTGGCGAAAGCGTCGCCGACACCGCCCGCGTGCTGTCGCGCTACGTCGATGCAATCGTGCTGCGCACCGACCTCGATTCCAAGTTGCGGGAGCTGGCGGAATACGCCACGGTGCCGGTGATCAACGGCCTCACCGCCGCCTCCCACCCCTGCCAGCTGATGGCCGACGTACTGACCTTCGAGGAGCATCACGGGCCAATCGCCGGCCAAATCGTCGCCTGGTGCGGCGACGGCAACAACGTCGCACGCAGCTGGATCGAGGCCGCGGTGAGGTTCAACTTCACCCTCCGGCTTGCGACCCCCGAAGGCCTGCGACCGCCCCAGACGCTGATCGACTGGGCACGTCGCGAGGG